>CAYWUR010000008.1:0-15217 GCA_964460745.1 uncultured Desulfobulbia bacterium
CGGGCAGGGCCTCGGGGGGCGATCGTGTCGAATGGGGAACCTACCATTATTGCGGAAGGCCTCCCACAAACTGGCATGCCTTTGCAAAGACGATTTTTGTGACCGCCGAACGGCTTGCCGGCCAATCTTCGCCGCGACTTATTGCCATTCCCGCCAGTGAGTATCCTACCCCTGCCGCCCGGCCCATGAATTCCGTACTCGACTGCCGTAAAATTATCGAGCAATTCGGGGTCAAACCCTGCAACTGGCAGGACGGGCTGACGGCAATAATTAATGAAAAGGTAGCCTTATAAAAAAAACCGACTCCCCTCATCCGAGTCGGGGTAACCTGCGCTGTATATGCTGAGGATGAGGCTCTTCACCGCGACAGGAGGAAGATCAGCATAGAAAAAAAGAGACCGGAGTGCAATCAAAAGTTTACGCCTTATTTTTGTTTCAGCGGCAAATTAATAATAAATTTAGCTCCCTGTCCGCGACCGCTCTCGGCTGATATGCTGCCGCTATGTCGTTCCACTATCTTCTTGCAAATGGAAAGTCCGATGCCGGCGCCCTCGTATTTGTGATGACTTTGCAGCCGTTGGAACAAGCTGAAAATCCGGTCGGCATATTTTTTTTCAAAACCGATGCCGTTATCCTGCACGCAAATGCTAATTCGTCTGTCATGGTTTTCTTTTTTGCCGGGTAATGAACTGAAAATCTTGACGCACGGTTTTTCCCCGGGGTGATGAAACTTCAAGGCGTTGCTGATAAGATTTTGGAGCAATTGGTGCATTTGCAGGGGGTCTGCCTCAATGACGTTGAGCTTGCCGACCTCTATACGGCCGCCGGTTTGTTCGATGCGCATCTCCAGGTCCGATATAACCTCTGAGACAACTTGATCAAGATCAACGGCAACAAAAGGCCGCGCCTTGGTTGTCACCCTTGAATATTTGAGTAGGCCCTCGATCAGATTCTGCATTTGCCGGGAGGCCTTGTTGATCCGGTTTAAATATTCACGGCCCTGCTCGGTCAGAAGGTCGTTACATTTTACACATAGACGGTCTGAAAATGTGCGAATCAGCATAAGCGGCTCTTGCAGATCGTGTGAAACCGTATGAGTGAAATCCTGGAGATCCCTGTTCCTCTGTTCAAGATCGGCGGCAAATGAGCGAAGAGTTTCCTCGGCGTGCTTACGTTCCTCTATTTCCTGCTGTAATTTTGTGTTTGTCGACGCTAATTCGGCGGTACGTTTTTTGACGCGGTTTTCCAGCACCTCGAATGCTTTGCGTAAGATTTTTTCCGCCTTTTTCCGTTTTGTAATGTCCCGGAATATGGCGCGGCTGAAAACCGGCTCATTATCGACAACCTTACAGCTGACATTGCCCTCAACTATGATTTCGCGACCGTCCTTGGTGTCGAGGGCCAGTTCAACTTTTGGAATTCTCTGGTCGTCGGCGATACACTGGAAAATTTTATTGCATTTTGCCTGGTTCCCAGGGTGGACTATATCATAGATCGAGAGCGTGGCAACTTCCGCCTCGCTGTATCCCAAGGTCTCCCGCCACGCACGATTGACATAAAGAAACGAGCCGTCACTCTTCACGGCCTGGATCAGATCATTGGCATGATCAACCAGGTCGCGGTAGCGTTCCTCGCTTGCGCGCAGAGATTTTATCATATTTTTATGGTCGGTAATGTCCTCATTGGTAGCGGCAACGGCTATTGCCCGACCTTTTTCGTCTCTTTCAACCGCCTTGGCCCTTGCCTTTATCCAGCGCCATTCCCCGGATTTATGGCGGACCAGAAATTCGGCCTTGAAGATGTCCGTGCGGCCGGCGATGAAATCATCATAGGCTTGCAGTATTGCCTGGCGATGATCGGGGTGCAGTCGTTCCTCCCACCATGACCAGGGGAAAGGCTTATGGCGGGATGGAAGTTCTTCAATCTTATAGCCAAGGATTTCAGCCCATTTTTGACTGAAATAACATCCGGTAAGGTTGTCGACGGAGTGTTCGTAATATCCGGCTTCATTAGCGTCCAGGGCTCGTGCAAGATTTTTTTCGCTTTGCGTCAGCGCCTCTTTTATTCGCTTCAGCGCCGCGGTTTCTTGCTCGAGAGAGCTAACCTTTTGCTTTAATTCATCATAGGTGGGTTTCTCGGCCATAAACCTAACCTCACTTACGGAACAGGGAGCGGAATGTAGTAACCAATCACAGGGACATGTTTGAAATCCGTCTCAAAATCTGATAATTGATGGTATCGTGCGTAGCCGTTTCGAGGTTACAAAAAATCAATATGAATTTGACAACGATTATAAGGAAAAAGCAAAGTTTTTATTTTAAGTTGTCCGCAAAAAAAAAAATCAACAGGAGGGCTTTTGTGTGAAATTGCAGACCTGCGTCACCCCGACCGGTGATTTTATATATGGTGTCCACCGTCCGGCTTACCGGGTTTTAAACCTCCGGGAGGGAGACGGCATTAAACCTCTGGGCTCGTTGGTCGATGGCGGTTTATATGATAATCGTGCTAATTTTCCGACCGGAGATGTCATGGTCTCGGAGTCCACCTGGGTTTATGAAATACCCAACGCCTTTCCTTTTCGAGGCGTCACCTATATCGGCAAGGACTGGGCCGACGCCGGGACGGCGCCCCCCGCTGCCATGGCTATCCCCCCGTCGTCGCCGGCTTCCGTCTCGGAAGTCCTGCGGAAATATTTGCTAAAGGATGGCGGACCGGATGATTTCAGCAGCAGCCTTGCCAAGGTTTTTGAATCCCTGCCGGAAGCCGTACACCTGGCTCTGGCGGTAAACTCCACCGACCCCGCGGACCTGCAACGGCTTGCCGATATGTGTTGCGAGTTCGAGTTTGATGACAGCGGCGGCGTTAGAAAACCGGTGGGGCTTAAATATCGGCGGAACGACAGCGGCCTGGTTCGCGCGGTTATCAAGAATCATTGTCTTTTTGAGGCGCTGGTTAACAATTATTATTTGCCGGATGCTTACAAGAAAGTGATGGTGCTACGGCCCGGTGCGCAAGGCGACAGCGAGATAACAGGCGAGTGGTCTGCCGCATCGTCTGAAGAAGGGGCTGCGGCAAGTCATGTTTTTGAATATCTGCGCGGCAACAGTTATATACCTTGGGGGCATTATGCGGCGAATATGGCGGACGACGAGGTTCGTTATCGGATAGCGGATCTGACCGTCGTGGATATGAAAGCCTTACGGCATCTATATTACCAGAGGACATACGTCAGAGTAGCGGCCCAGTTGGGCTTACCTTTGTCTGTCAGGCGTAAACGTCTGGCCGTCGAAGAGCTTGAAGCGCTGCGCAAAGGTATTGCCGTTGAACTGGCTGATCCCCAAAAGCGGGCGGCGCTTCAGTTTACCGGCACACTGTGGGGCTGGAATTATGGTTTTGATTTTGCGCCCAGCCGTTATCGATTAAATGCCTCGCATCAGCAGATTCATCAGCAGTATGCCTTGATTCCCGCAACGGTGGCAACTTGTCGTTGCGGCGAGTCGGCATCGTCTTCTGAAATTGCCTCTTATGGCTGTGGTGATCTGGTCGCCGCTTTTATTCAGGAATACAAGAGGGAAAACGGTACTAATTTTTTTGATAATTATATCAAGGCAATCCGTAATAACCGACGGATAGACGGCAATGATCATCACGAATCCAGTCTTATTGTCTATGAAGACGAAAATGTTATGGCGTTTGTTCCCAAGGCGCAGACCTCGCAGTGGGAGCTACAGCTTATGACCATTAAACCGGTCGGGAATATCCTGGAGGCCGACACGGCGACCCGTAATTCTCTGGATCGCGCCATGTTGCTTGTCATGCGGATCCTTGCCTCCCTGGGCGTCGAGATGGTGGCCACCATCGAATATGCAAAACGATTTGCCGGATCGGATATTGAACAGCTTGCCGACCAACGCCTGCTGTATTCTTTTCTGCCTAAATTGCCGGACTCCCCCGGGGCCTTCAGTGAAGCGCAACTTCGTTGGATAATGGGGCATTATCCCGAGGATTTTGCTGTTGCCTGCCGGGAAAAATTGTCTAATGTTCAGGTTTTATAAATATTTATCTTTGCCCGTTCAATATTCTTGAAAAATAAGGTATGATTTCGTGATGTGCAGAGGACGGAAAATCACTGTGATTAATAATTGATGGCTGTGCATAAATTTAACCTGAAATAAAGATAATGATATGACCGGAACAGGATACTACGGACAGTGGGGCGGCGCCTTTATTCCCGAGGTGCTGCATGAGACATTTCAACAACTCAATAAAGCCTTTCAGGAGGCCAGGGCCGATCCTGACTTCTGGGAAGAATATACGAAACTTATGTCTTCTTACTCCTGTCGGCCGACACCGCTTACCGCCGCGGAAAATTTAAGCCGACATTTTGGGGGAGGGCAAATTTTTATTAAACGTGAAGATCTGAATCATACCGGCGCCCACAAGGCCAATAATGTCATTGGTCAGGGGTTGCTGGTAAAAAGGATGGGCAAGAAAAGGGTGATTGCCGAAACCGGCGCCGGCCAGCACGGCGTGGCGACCGCGACCATGGCCGCAAAGTTCGGATTTGAATGTACCATTTATATGGGAGAGGAGGATGTTCAGCGGCAACGTCCGAATGTCTTCTGGATGGAAAAACTGGGGGCCACCGTGGTGCCGGTCACCGATGGCTCAAGAACCTTAAAGGATGCTATTAATGAGGCGTTTCGTGATTGGGTGACTCGTATGGATGACACCCATTACGTCTTAGGGACGGTATGCGGTCCTCATCCGTTCCCGGAGATGGTGGCATGGTTTCAATCAATTATCGGTCTGGAGGCCCGCCGCCAGATAGTAGAAATGCACGGCCGCCTGCCGGCCGGGGTATATGCCTGTGTGGGGGGAGGCTCTAACGCCATGGGCGTTTTTCAGGGTTTTCTGGACACCCCGGCCGTGGAACTGGTTGGTGTGGAGGCCGGCGGTGAAGGCCTGCGCTCGGGCCGGCATGCGGCCAGGCTCGCCGGTGAAGATGCCTCGGCCGGTGTCGCCCAGGGTTATAAAACCATGTTTTTGCAGAACAGTGACGGGCAGATGCTCGACACCCATTCCGTGGCTGCCGGCTTGGATTACATCGGTGTTTCACCAATTTTAAGTGATTTGTGGGAAAAGGGCAGGGTGCGTTTTGAGGCGGCTACGGATGACGAGGTTCTGGCCGCCCTTGATCTGACCATGCGCCGGGAAGGGATCATTCCGGCCCTTGAGTCGGCCCACGCCTTTGCCCGGGCCTTTAAAGAGGTTGGCCGGCTGTCGAAGGAGGATGCGGTTATCATAAATATGTCGGGCCGGGGCGATAAGGATATCTTTACTATTGCCCAGGCCTTTGACGACCCTTCCTGGAAAAAATTTATCATAGACAAGGGAAAGGAATATTCCGGTACATGATCAGGTAATAATTATATGAATTCGCTTGAAAAAGAAATTCGCAACAGGTTGGCAGGGAAGAAAATTCTGCTAATGACCCATATCGTTCTGGGGTATCCATCGCTCGCGGTTAATCGGGAGGTGGTTCGGCAGATGGTCGCCAACGGGGTGGACTGCATCGAAATGCAGATACCATTTTCCGAGCCCATGGCCGACGGACCGATGATTCTCAAGGCGAACCAGGAGGCCATTGCCGCCGGCCTTACGGTCCGGCAATGCCTGGATTTTGCCGCGGAAATGACCGCCGCCCATCACATCCCCTTTCTTTTTATGACATATTTCAATATCATCTACAAATATGGTCTGGAAGATTTTTTTAAAAATGTCAGTAAGATAGGGATCAAGGGCCTCATCGTTCCCGACCTGCCGCCGGAAGAGGGCGGCGACTATCTTAAACTGGCTGCCGATTACGGCGTAGCGCCGATACAGATTTTTGCTCCTACCAGTACGCCCGGCAGGATGCAGGAACTCGACAGGCATGCCGGTGGCTTTATTTATTGTGTGGCCAGACGGGGGGTGACCGGATCCCGCACATCTTTTGATGAGAAATTTGATAACTACCTCGCCGCTTGCCGGCGGGCCACCGACCTCCCTTTGGCCGTAGGCTTCGGCATTCGTCATCGGGAGGATGTCGAAGCCCTGCGCGGCAAGGCGGATATTGCGGTAGTCGGTACCGCGACTATTAAACTGGTGGATGAAAAAGGCCCTGGCGCGGTAGGGGCGTTTATTGCGGGATTGACTCATGAATGACGGCATCAACGACACCCTGGCAACGTCGGAAGTATTCTGGAATCTTGCCGATCTTTATGAGGGGCTTGATGACCCCGCCATCGGCGACAGCATAAGACGCTGCGAAAAAGAGGCGCGGGCAATCAACGGCGATTATGCGGGCAGGGTTGCGGATCTTACCGAACGTGAGCTGCTGACTATGGTTGACCGCCTTGAAAAGGTGGAAAGTCTTTTCGGACGACTGAGTACTTTTGCCTTCCTCAATTTCGCCACCCGGACGCATGACCAGAAGGCCGGCGGCTTTTTACAGAAAATCAGGGAGATCGGTAGCAGGATCGGCAAGGAACTGGTTTTTTTTGAACTTGAATGGAACAAGATTGATGAAGAAAAAGTAAAGTCCCTCTTGAAATCGGCGGTCATCGCCCACTACCGGCATTACCTTGTTAATAAACGGAAATATGCCCCGTATATGTTGTCGCATCTTGAGGAGTCTCTGCTTATTGAACGGGCGCCGGTGGGGCGCGGCAGCTGGATGACGTTGTTTGACAAGATTATGGGGCACATGAAGTTCGGCGAACGACGGCGCCCCGAAGAAGAAGTGCTGGCCGATCTGTACAATCCGGATCGGCAGGTGAGAAGACAGGCGGCGGCTGATTTAACCGGTGGACTGACGGCCGGCGAATATATACTGACCCATATTTTTAACACACTGTTGGCCGATAAGATGATCGACGACCGCATCAGAAAATATGACGATTGGATCAGCTCCATGAATTTAGGCAATGAACTGGAAGACCAGACGGTCGCCGTGCTGATCGAGACGGTGACATCGAGGTACGACATCCCGGCCCGCTACTATAATGTTAAACGGCGGATACTGGGCCTTGCCGAGTTGCTGGATTATGATCGATATGCACCCTTGCCCGGTCTGCCGGCCACATCTATCAGCTGGTCGGAAAGTCAGGAAATGGTGCTTAAGGCTTTTGGCGATTTTTCGCCGGAAATGGCCGAGATCGCCGCCCTGTTTTTTGAGCGGCGCTGGATTCACGCCCCGGTGCAGGAAGGGAAAAGGGGCGGCGCTTTTGCTCATCCCTGTGTACCCGACGTACATCCGTACGTTATGGTGAATTATACCGGCAATCTGCGGGACGTTTCCACCGTGGCCCATGAACTCGGCCATGGCGTGCATCAGTATCTGGCACGGGACTTGGGATATTTTAACAGCGAAACCCCGTTGGTGCTGGCTGAAACAGCCTCGGTGTTCGCCGAACTGCTGGTCTTTAATTACCAGCTTGACAGAATTACCGAACCGGCGGAGCGCCGGGCCTTTATCTGCCAGAAACTCGAATCCATCTTCGCCACCGTTTTTAGACAGATCGCCATGAATCGCTTTGAGGATATGGTCCATAATGCCAGAAGAGAGAAAGGTGAGCTGTCCAGCGAGGAGATTTCCAAATATTGGCTGGCCACCCAGCAGGCCATGTTCGGCGACAGTGTAACCTTGACCGACGATTATGCCGTTTGGTGGTCTTATATTCCGCATTTCCTGAGTACGCCCGGCTATGTATATTCTTACGCCTTCGGCGAACTGCTGGTTTTGGCGCTTTACGGTCTTTACCGGCAAGAAGGGCAATCGTTCGTCCCCAAGTATCTGGCGCTGTTGCGCGCCGGCGGCAGCCGGTCTCCTTATGATATCCTCGCGCCTTTCGGGATCGATCTCGATGACGCGGAATTCTGGCGGGGCGGTTTGCGGATTATCGATGATATGCTGGCCCTGGTGGAGAAAGAATCGTAAGTGGTCACAGGGCACGAATCTGCCCGCGATCAGGGCGCTGCTCAACATACTCGAGTATAGTTGATCGCCCTGATCGCGGCCATCTCCGCACCCTGTGACCACTTACGGGATAGGGGTGGCAATGTTATCGTGGGTGTTTGTACCCCGTATTCAGTTACAAGTTGAGTTATGAATAATAGACGAAATTATTACCGTATATTGCATGTTCAGCCGGACGCGCCGGTGGAGATAATTAAATCAAGCTACCATACCCTGATGCTTAAGTTGGAGCAGCATCCGGATCTGGGCGGCACTGAAGAAAATGCCTCCCTTATTAATGAAGCCAAAGAGGTGCTTACTGATCCGGTCAAGCGGGCCGTTTATGACCGCGAACTTCTTGCCGTATATACAAAATCTGTTTTGGCCGGTGGGCAATATTGTGTACCGGCGAAGAAACGGACGAAATCGGGCAAGGGCAGTGACTACGAGCCGTTAATAAAATTCTATTGTAATTTTTGTAAAAATCCTCATTCGGGTGATGCCTATCTGCAGCCGGATACGAAATGCATGCAGTGCGGTAGTCCCTTGTATCCCGCTGTTAAACTTGAGTTGGAAAAATCCTGCCAGCGGGCCGTTAAACGTATTAAACAGCACCGGACTCTTACTTTTTATACAAACTGGCCGCAGAAAAGAGGCTTTTTCGGGCGGGCTGTGGATCTATCCCCTAACGGTATGCGGTTTCACACGAATAAACCGCTTATGACGGATCAGATTATCAAGGTTGTCAGTGTGGTTCTGGAGGCCACGGCAAGGGTTGCCGCCTGCCGTAAACAACGGCATAAATCAGGCGGTGATTTTTATGCGGTCGGTATAGAGTTTCTTTCCATGCAATTTCTGCATCCCAGCGGCACCTTTGTTTCGGTAACGGTATAATAGGTACATACCTGACAGTTGCGCGAGGCGAGGGCATGCCGTCTTCCTGCAAAATGAAAAATATTTTCGATACCCTATATACGGTGTATTTTTTTCTTGCAAAATACAATATATTGTGTAACTGTGTTATCGGAATAAAAGTATTCACCTTATTTTGTCTTGAGCCATCGAAAAGGAGTTTGCACAATGGATAACGAGAGCAGGTCGGTTGAGCGCAGGAGGCATAAGCGGGTTCAGGTTGCGAATGAGGCATTTTTCGTGGTCAGTCCCCATTGTGCCGGCCTGGGTGAGGTTGTCGATATAAGTAAAGGTGGAATTGCTTTTTGTTATGTTGCCGATACTGAATGGTCGGGTGAGTTGTTTGAACGGGGCGTCTTGTTTGGTGATAATGATTTTTTTCTGGAAGATGTGCCGTTGAAGACCATTTCCGACAGTGTCGTGGAAAACGGCGCGATTGCCGGGGCAAGAAAAGTAAGACAACGGGCCGTGCAATTCGGCGAACTGAGCGAACGTCAAAGGATCCTGCTGGAGCAACTCATCAGCAATTCTAGCGGCGGCGAAGCATAGTTCGCATGCCCGGCTTCCGGAACACAGCCTTACGACGATCTTACGTGGAATCCGGGCCGCCGTCGTGCCAGACCTTTAATGCCTCCTGGTAGATCTTGGTGCGGGGTTGTCCCAGATCAGCGGCAATTTTTTGTACGGTATCCTTGAGCGACAGGTTGGTATGTTCCCTGTGCCACCGCAGTAAATCCGCCAGGTTGTCGCTCTTTGGTGTTTTTTCGCCTCCCGAATTAGTTATGATCACCACCGATTCACCCTTCACAATCTTTTGAGCCGGATTATTCTCTATAAGTGCGGAAAGATAATCGCTCCGCAGTTCCTCATGAATTTTGGTAAGTTCTCTCGCCCAGAAGGCCTTTTGATCCCCAAAAATTTTCAGACAGTCCTGTAGACAGGAGATCAGCCGGTGCGGTGATTCATAAAAAATTATATTCTTTTGTTCAAAAATCAGGGATTTTAGAAGCTTACGGCGCTGGTTAGGGCGCGAGGGCAGAAAACCCAGGAATATAAAAGGAGATTTTTCAATTCCGGCAACGCTGAATGCCGCAGTCAGCGCGGAAGGTCCGGGAATCGGCGTAACCTTGAGGCCGGTCGCCCGCGCTTTCTCAACCAGAATGCCGCCGGGGTCGGATATGCCGGGTGTCCCGGCATCGCTGACCAACGCGACATTATGGCCCTGCTTGAGCATTTCGATAATTTGAGCGGCACGCGTGATTTCCTTTTCTTTATAATAGCTGATCAGTTTTGTGCTGATCCCGAAATGGGACAAAAGCTTTCTGGTGTGTCTGGTGTCTTCCGAGGCGATAATATCGGCTTCCCTGAGAATTCTGATGCCGCGCAGAGTGATATCCTCCAGATTACCGATAGGGGTTGCCACTACATAAAGGATGCCTTCCCCCTTACCAGCGCCCCCTGATTGCTTGCTTTTCCCGGAATATATCATTTGTTAAATCCTGATTCTGAGTAATAGTTCAGCAAGGGAGACATATCTTCGCAAAACCTCTGCCTGTAAAAGTGAAATTGTCGAGCGGCGGTCTTTGTTCCAGCATGCGCATCCGGTACTGTATAACGAACCGCGATAAAAATATAGCCTTCTTTTTACAGTTGACAATATCACCGTTCCAGTATAATGATAACACGAACTAGGAAATGGTGTTATTGTCGCGCAGGGCGGCGGCGATGTTTTTTTTGCCGAATGGAATAATATGGTTGAACGTTTTTCAATTTCTCTTGATAAAAGACTGCTGGCCGGGTTTGATGAATTTATTAAGCGACGCCGCTACAAGACACGCTCCGAGGCTATTCGCGATTTGATCAGAAAGTCGCTTGTTAAGGACGAATGGGCGGCGGACCGCGAAGTGATCGGCGTTATTTCCCTGGTTTATGATCACCACCAGCATAAATTGCAGGAAAAGATAACGGAACTGCAACACGATTATCATCAGCAGATTACCTCGACAACGCATGTTCATATGGACCATCACAACTGTCTTGAGGTGATCATTGTTCGCGGCAAGTCCCGGACGGTTCATGAGTTGGCGGAGCGGTTGATTTCGACCAGAGGGGTGAAAGACGGCAATCTTGCCATGAGCAGTACCGGGGGGCATCTGCATTAACCGCCTTTGTGGCGGAATATACCGATAAATCAGTTAGCGTCGTCCTTCTCAGTGGTGGGAGTTTTTTTTAGGCCTATCGATAACACAAATTTTTAAATCGTAATATTGCCGGACTGCTAAACGTCCGGTGGGTGCCGGGGGTGTTTTCATGAAGAAATTTGTTATGTTTTTGGCGTTGTTGGGAGTCTTGGGTCGGGTCGGTATAGCTGCCGCTCATTTTCAGGTGCTGCTGCCGAACGCCGATATTATCAGCGCCGCCGGCCGCCACACGGTCCATCTTGAGTTATGTTTCACCCACCCCATGAAGCAGGGGCCGGTTATGGAAATGGCTTCTCCTGTTCAATTCGGGGTACTTGCCGCCGGCAAAAAAAATGATCTGCGGGCCGTTCTTCATGCAAAAAAAATTGCGGAAAGGACCGCCTATGAGTGTGACTATAAAATGGCGGCACCGGGCGATTATGTTTTTTTTGTTGAGCCGGCTCCTTATTGGGAAGCAGCGGAGCGGAAAATGATAGTCCATTACACCAAGGTTGTTGTCGATGCCTATGATGCGGAGGAAGGCTGGGATGCCCTGGTGGGCCTGCCGGTGGAAATAGAACCGTTGGTCAGGCCTTACGGCTTGTGGACGGGCAATATCTTCCGCGGTATTGTCAGGCACGACGGTCAGGTTGTTCCTCATGCCGAAATCGAGGTGGAATACTATAATAAAGACCGGCGGGTTGCCGTCCCGGCTGAACCCTTTGTAACTCAGGTTATTAAGGCCGATGACCGGGGTGTTTTTTCGTATGCCATGCCCCGGGCTGGTTGGTGGGGGTTTGCGGCATTGATTCCCGGCGAGGCAAAGATGAAAAATCCGCGGGGCCGGTTTGTTGATGTGGAACTTGGCGGCTTGCTCTGGGTGAAGACCGTGGATATGAAGTAGCAGGTTTGGATATATGCATATTGCCGATGGTATTTTGAGCGCTCCTATTCTGGGGGGCGGAGTCGTTCTGGCTGTGGCCGGTGTCGCCATAGGCCTGCGGAAGACCGATTATTCCCAGATTCCCCGGGTGGCGGTGCTTTCCGCGGTTTTTTTCGTTGCCTCGCTTATTCACATCCCGATAGGCCCCGGTCAGGTACATTTGCTTCTGAATGGCTTGATGGGCATTATTCTGGGGTGGCGCGCTTTCCCCGCTTTGCTATCCGCCCTGCTTTTTCAGGCAATTCTGTTCGGCTACGGTGGAATTACCGCGATCGGCGTTAATACGGTCAATATGGCTTTGCCGGCCGTTTTCTGCTATTACCTGTACGGGCCGCTGCTACGGCGGCTCAATTCACGGTTTTTTTTGCTGGCGGCCGGTTTCGCCGCCGGCGGCTCCGCCGTTATCCTGAGCGGCGTTATGGTGGCCGCGTCGCTGTATTTTTCCAACAGGCAATTCATCGGCGTTATCGAGGCCATATTGCTGGCCCACCTGCCGGTTGTTTTGATCGAGGGTGTGGTTACCGGCTCGGTTGTTCTATACCTTAAAAAGACGGCGCCGGAATGTTTTCGGGCGTGATAGGGGACTTTTCCCGGCGGGAAAAACTCCGGGGACAGATTTTAAAATCTGTCCCCTTTCCCCTCTTTCCTAGGAAGATTTGTGTAATGTATAAAATTTCTTTTTTGCGGCCTGGTGTTTTGCTGACTTTTTTGTTGTTTATCCTGCCGGGCGTCATCCTGCCGACTGCCTGTTATGCCCACGCCGTGAAGATTTTTGCCTCAGTGGTCGGCGGGGAAATTGAGGGCATGGTTTATTTCCCCGGCGGCGGCAGGTTCCGTGATGCTCCGGTGGGGGTGTATGGACCTGATAACGATAAAATCGGCCATCTGGTCACCGATGACAATGGTAAATTTACCTTTCAGCCTGTCGGCCGAATCGACTATAAGTTTATTATCCAGACCACGGATGGTCATCGGGCGGAATTTATGGTGCCGGCCGATGAGTTACCGGGCGATCTCGGCGCGGTCGTTAATAACGACCGGGAAGACGGGCCGCGGCAGACGACAGCGAAGATCGGGCCGCCGGACCGCCGGCATGCCGAGGTCGTGGCATTATCCGTACCCGTAAAAAGGGATGATCTGGAAAAGATGATTGAACAGGTCGTTACCCGGCATGTAGGACCGTTACGGGCGCAGATCGAACAGTATGAACATAAAATAAGACTGCATGATGTGCTGGGAGGTCTTGGCTATCTTGCCGGGATATGGGGGGTCGCTTTTTATCTGCTCGCCGGAAAACGATAAAAGCCGTAAGTGATACGCCGCCGGACCTTATTCAGGCTTCGCATTCCACTGCGGAAGGCCGGGGAATAAGATGGGGCGCTTGCTCCAGAAAGGGGATAACCTCTTCGACGGGGAGAGGCTTACTGTAAAGATATCCCTGAATATTATAGCAGCCTTTATCATGTAAAAATGCCAGTTGCTCTTCAGTCTCCACGCCTTCGGCGATAATATTCAGGTTAAGACTCCGGCCCAGGGAGATGATGGCAGTCACTATGGCGGCGTCGCTTTGTTTGAATACGATATCCTGGACAAAAGAACGGTCTATTTTCAGGGTATCCAACGGAAAACGTTTCAGATAGCTTAAGGACGAATAACCGGTACCGAAGTCATCAACGGATAAGGTGATCCCCCTTTTTTTCAGCTCGTTAAGGGTGGCGGTCGAAGTCTTCACATGCTGCATGATGGTGCTTTCCGTGATTTCTACTTCCAGAAATTGTGGCTGAAGTCCGGTTTCCAGTAAAACTTTATTCACGGTTTTTATGAGATCCTTTTGCCTGAATTGTTGACCGGAGATGTTTACCGATACCCGCAGCGTCTCGAAGCCTGCCTCGTGCCATATTTTATTCTGCCGGCAGGCGGTCTGCAGGACCCAGTCGCCAATGGGTATAATTAAGCCGGTTTCTTCCGCCAGGTATATGAATTCGCCGGGCGGCACCATTCCGAATCCTTGCTGGTTCCACCGGATTAATGCCTCAAAGCCTAAGACCGCTCCGGTCCGGCAGTCCACCTGCGGCTGATAATATAAGATCAGCTCCTGTCTTTCCAGCGCCTTACGCAGTTTTGATTCCATGCTCAGCCGCATGAGGGCTTTGGCATTCATGGACGGCGTATAAAACTGGAAGGTGTTGTTTTCGGCCTTTTTGGCGTGATACATGGCGGTATCCGCGTTTTTCAGGAGGGTGTCCGCGTTGTCGCCGTCATTGGGGTATATCGCGATACCGATGCTGCCGGTGACAAATACTTCATGCCCTTCCAGCATAATGGGCTTGGTTACGGCGGCCAGGATGCGTTTTGCCACCATGGCGGCCGCCTGTATTTTTTTTATGCCGGTGAGCATGATCGTAAATTCGTCACCGCCAAGCCGAGCCACCAATGTATTGTCATCGATCTGCCTGGCCACCAGGTCGGATTGACGAACACAGGCGAGTAAATTTTTTGAAATGGTCTCCAAAAGGCTGTCGCCGATGTTATGGCCCAGTGTGTCGTTAATACGTTTAAAGCGGTCAAGGTCCAGATATAGTACCGCCAGCAACGACTTCTGACGCTTGGCGTTGTACAGCATATGGCTCAATTGCTCGTTGAAGAGCTGCCGGTTCGGCAGACCGGTCAGGCTGTCATAGTAAGCCAGATAACGAATTCGCTCCTCAATCCGTTTCTGTTCGGTTATGTCCTGGATGGTACCGAGCATGCGCATTGGTCTGCCGGCGTCATTGAAAATTATGCGGGCCTGTTCGTGTACGGTTCTTTCTTCGCCGTTCTGGGTGACTACGCGGTAATCTACTTTGTATGGCCGCACATGGGATAGTGTTTTATTGATTGCGTCTTCAATTTCGGGCTGGTCATCGGTATGAACGGCGTCCAGCAACATTTTGTGGGTAATGGCCTCCCGGGCGGGGTCAATATTGAACATCCGATACACCTCGTCCGAGCAGATTATCTTGTTATTGATAATATCCCAGTCCCAATTGCCTAATTGGGCTATTCTCTGAGCTTCGGCCAGGCTGCTTTTACTTTTTTGCAGGGAGCGGAACGCCTCGCTGGCCCGGATAATATAGCGGACCCGATGGCTGAGGATCAGCCAGTTCATGGGTTTGGTAATAAAGTCTGTCGCCCCGACTTCAT
>CAYWUR010000009.1:0-14716 GCA_964460745.1 uncultured Desulfobulbia bacterium
CACATCCGGAGTCTCGTGAACTCGCTTACCTGAAAGTTACGGTTACGAGTTTAGGCTAATTTGTTGCCTTTGCTGAATAGTTACAATTCAGGTTGGTTTTTCAGACTTGTCGTTCGGCGGACGTTTTTTAAATTGTGGATAATATTTATCATAGCATTCCGGGCAGATGCCGTGGCTGAACTCGGCTTTCGAATGTTGTGAAATGTAGGTGTCGATGCGTTGCCAGGCGTCGTGATCGTCGCGGATTTTGTGACAGTGCATGCAGATCGGCAGAATGCCCTGGAGTGTCTTGATGTGCCGGAGGGCTTCCTGCAGTTCGTCAACCCGCTTGTTAAGCGCGGACTGCAGCTCGATAACCCGTTTCCCTACCTGAAGCCGGGCGCGCAGTTCTTCATGGGAAAACGGTTTTGTTACATAGTCATTGGCCCCGGCCTCCAGACCGGCGACAATATCTTTTTTACCGACCAGGGCTGTCAGCATAATGATATAGGCCAGTTTATGGCGTGGATCAGCGCGGATTTTACGGCAAAGCTCCAGGCCGTCCATTTTCGGCATCATCAGGTCAAGCAGCATGAGCGGCGGCGTGAAATCACCCCGTAGCGCTTGCGCCAGGCCTCGACCCCATCCCTGGTGGCCATGACACCATAACCCCACTTGTTCAAAACCGATTCGAGCATGCGGTTGGAGACTACATCGTCTTCGGCAATAAGAATTCTCATTTTTTTATGTACCTCCCCACATAGTTATTAAAGATGTTGAACTGGTTTTTCAATTCGGCCATGATATCAGCCGCCTCTGCCGGTTTTTTTTCAAGATCGAGATTATCGAAACTGGTCGTGCATACATGCATGCTGAGGGCGCTGACATTGGCGGTGGCGCCTTTCAATAAATTGATCAGTCGTTGGGCCCGGTCGGCGTTGTTCTGCGCCAAGGCCGCCTCAAGGCTTTGCAGGTTGCGTCGTGTTTCTTCCAGAAACAGCCCGACAATTTCGGCGAGCAGCTCTTTGTCGCCGGCCAGCCGTTCCAGCAATATCTGCCGGTCAAAAATTTTTATGCGCGCCAGATCGCGACAGAGTTGCTTCCTGGACGACAGCCCGCGTGGCTCCTGGTTTTTTTTGTCATCCAGGCCATTAACCGCCAAAGACTCGACACTGCTCTCGTGTCGGACGGGCTGTCTGGTGAAAACCGCTGTAAACCAGAAGATGGAGCCCCGGCCCGGCTCGCTGTCAACGCCGATTTCGCCGCCCATTTTTTCGCAGAGATTCCTGGCGATTGACAGGCCGAGGCCGGTGCCGCCGTATTTACGGGTAGTAGAGCCGTCCGCCTGGGTAAAGGCGTCAAAAACAGCGGCGGTTTTATCCACCGGAATGCCGATGCCGGTATCGGTCACGGCAAAACGCAGGGTTACGTCGTTGTTTTGTTCATCGGCAGGAGTCACATGCAAGTTGATTTCGCCCTTTTCGGTAAATTTTATGGCGTTGCTGATCAGGTTGGTCAATATCTGGCGCAGCCGGTTCGGGTCGCCCCGCAGAAAGGGCGGCGTCTCATCCTCAAGTAAACAGGTGAAGACGAGATTTTTGGCGCCGGCCCGCATGGCCATCTGGTCGTTCAATTCGTCGAGCATCGCGCGCAGGTCGAAATTAATTATTTCCAGATCAAGTTTGCCGGCTTCCACCTTGGCATAGTCGAGAATCTCATTGATAATGGTCAGCAGATCATCGCTGCTGTGTTGAATCGACGTGAGATAATCCCGCTGTTCCCGGTTCAGGGCGGTGTCAGCCAGCAGATCGGCCATGCCGATTATGCCGTTCATCGGCGTTCTGATTTCGTGGCTGACGTTGGCGACAAATTCACTCTTGACCCGGTTGGCGATTTCCGCGGCCTCCTTGGCCCGCAGCAAGGCCTTTTCGGTCTGTTGATGTTCGGTTATCTCATCTTGCAGCTGTTTGTTCAACAAGGTCAGTTTCTCGGTGCGTCTTTTTACCTGTTCTTCCAGCTTCTCCTGTTGGCGGGCCAGGTTTTTGGCGGCCTCCCGGCGTTCCGTGATATCACGTACGATACCGACCGCCTGCAGACGCCCTTCCACCTGCGCGGCGGCCAGGGAAATCTCCAGGGGAAATTCCGTGCCGTCCTTGCGGAGCGCCGATAACTCAAGGGTACTGCCGATGGCCGGCCCCTTGCCGGTTTCCACGAATCGGCGGAAGCCCTGCAGATAGGCGTCATGGTGCTTCCGCGGCGCCAGGAGCATATGCAGGTCCCGGCCGAGGACCTCCGCGGCGGTATAGCCGAAGATCTGCGCGGCGGCCGGGTTCCAGAATGATATTTTACCCTGCCTGTTGATCATGATAATGCCGTCCCGGGCGGTATCGGTAATGGTCTGCAGCGTTTCTTTGCGTTCTTGTAAAGATATTTCCGCCTGTTTGCGCCTGGTGATGTCTATAGAGCATTCTATAATGCGGCTGACCCTGCCCTGTTCATCAAAAATCGGATGGGCGTGGACATCGACATATCGGGTCTTGCCGGCCGCATCATAATGGATGTGTTCCACGACAACCGGCCGGCCGGTTTGTTTAACTTCCCGCAGGGGGCAAGGCTGGCCGTTATCGGGGCAGGGCGTTTTGTTGTGATGGCTGAGTTCATGGCAGGTGATGCGTGGTTGCAGCCTATTGCCGCCGCCCGCCGTGTTGGCCAGTTGCACGGTATAGTCGGCGGCGTCGATGACCAGCAGGGGAAAGGCAAACGATTCCAGAATATTATGCAGTAATTCGTTCCGGTTCCTGAGCTTTTCCGCGGTCTGCCGGTGTTCGACGGTTTCCTCTTCCAGGGCGGTAACGGTCTTGCGCAGATCAGCTGTCATTTTGTTGAAGGCGGCGGCGAACAGCAGGGCAACGAGGAACACAAGGCCGATTCCCTGTGTTTTATTGAGCAGGCCGACGCTTGCAAAATAGACGGCAGCGCCGAGGATTAGAAAGCAGACGGCCGGCAGGCCGATCCGCAAGATGAAAGTTTTTGTTTTTGTGGAACGGAACATCGTCGCACCTCGTCAAGACGCCCGGCTGATCCCCGGCAACAGGGGAATCTTTCGGTTTACAGGTGGTTCCGGATCAGGATAATGCCGTAAAAATCCGGCAGACGTTTTTTCAACAGCCTACCAAGCGGCGCGGGAATGCACCGCATAGTCAACGGGTTATGTGGAGACTGGGGGGGAAGCAGCACGCCTTTATGGGCGCGGGTTCTACGGCGTGCGGCTTTTTTTGTCATGTTACTGGTGTTTGCCGGCTGCCGTGTATATATTATTATGCGTAAACGTTTATGGGCACCATATATTATAAGCAGGAAGGTCAGACACAAAATAATATTATACATGGCGATTTTTTTTTGCCACTAAAAAATAAGCTGTTTCTCCCGGCGTAAACATTTTTATGGAATCGGCGTAACCGGTCGCCGCATGCGAGCGGGGATGTCGGGATATTTTCGGGTTGCAGCCATACAGCGAGGAGGAGAGATGAAGATCGTCATTGTGGGGGCCGGCGCCATCGGCAGACTTTTCGGGGCCTTGCTGAGCAGGGGCGGGCATGAGATCGTTTTCGTGGAGAGCCGCGAAGAGATTGTCGCGGCTATCAACAAACACGGGGTCGGTCTTATGGCGTTCGGGACCGACGATCCTGACGACATCTCTTTTACCGGCGCCCGGGCGGTAACGAGCGCGGCGGCGATCAGGAACTGTGATACCGTTATTATGGCGGTCAAATCGTATGATACCCTGGCCGCCATAAAAAATGTCGCGCCTTTGATTTCCGCGGCAGCGCCGGTCCTTAGTCTACAGACCGGTCTAGGCAATCTGGAAACCATGGCAAAGGTTGTACCCCAGCAGGCGCTCATGTGCGGTTTTACCTACATGGCCGGCACGGCCCTGGGGGCTGACCGCGTCAGGCACGGCGGCCGAGGCGGGACATCTATCGGCGAACTTGACGGGATCATTACGCCGCGGCTTGAAAGATTGTGCCGCGCCTTTAATGAATCCGGCATCAGGACCGATATCGCCCCGGATATCGTCGATCAGCTCTGGTGCAAGGTTATCGTCTTTTCCGCTATAAATCCGGTTTCAGCGATTTTACGGGTCTCAAATGGTCGGCTTCTACGAAAAGTTGAGGCGGTCACCCTGATGAAACGTCTGGTGGACGAGGCGCGGGCCGTGGCCGCGGCCTGCACCGTCAATCTGGTTTGCGACGACCTGTACGACCTTCTTTTTGAAATCTGCCGGAATACCGCCAATAATATTTCCTCGATGCTCCAGGATCTGGTCAACGAGAGGAGAACCGAAATCGAGGCCTTGAACGGCGCCTTGTGCCGTTATGGTGATGAACACGGGGTGCCGGTGACAACCCATCGGACTATTCTGGAGTTGATAAGACTTCTTGAAGAAAGGCGCCACCGGCCCGGCCAGCCGGTTGATGCAGGCCTGGCGGCTTTTGCGGGGTGAGAAAAATGGCGAACTGGCGGAAAATGTTGGTGGCTGTCGACGGCACGGCGACCTCCAGACAAGCGGTCCGGTATGTGGGCGAGATAGTCGGTTGTGCGGCGAGGCTGGAGGTGTGTCTCCTCCATGTATATCCGGCGCCGCCGCCTGATTACCGCGGGAAAGAAGATTGCCCGGTTGATTACCGCACCGCCAGGGAGGCCGCGGCGGTACGGATCTTTACCGAGGCCATCGATTTGCTGGTTCAGCACGGTGTTGCCCGTAACAATATTATAACCCTCTGCCGCATGGCCCATGATGAAACGATCAGCGGGACGATTCTGCACGTCCGGGCGGCAGGGGGGTACGGCACGGTGGTTGTGGGCAAACGGGGTGTTTCCAAGGCGGAAGAGTTTTTGTTCGGCAGCATCTCCAGCGCCGTGAGTCACGGCTGTAGCGATTTCACGGTCTGGATAGTCGGTTAGTCGGCAGGACTGCGTCCGGCAGGGAGACAAACACGCATGGATCAGGAATGTATAAAACATTAGAGCAACTGCCGGCGCCGGTGCGGCGGCGGTTGCGAGCGCGACTGACGGAACGGCATATCAGGCGATCTCCCCGGATATTTTCCGATACCTTTGAGTCCATGGAAATTGACTACGGTGATGTTATTTTTATAGAGGGCCGTTATTTCCTGGTCACCGGTTTCGGACGGGAAGGCCGCTTCGGCATTGACGAACAACTGAAATACTGGGTGAAAAAGACCATCGAACTTGAGAGCGGCGCGCGATATATAATCAAATGCGTTTTTTATGAAACTTTTCAGATTAAACTGGGCGGCCTGCGGGTCACCTGTTATCGCAGCCCGCAAAAGGAGGCCCGGGTCCTGGCCCTGACCAGGGGTAATAAATTTTTTATGCAGGGCTACGGAGTTGAAGACGAAAGCGGCAATCTGCTCCGTGTTATTGAAAATATCCGGGGCAAACGGCTGGATAAATTTATCGATGCCACAGGCGGTTCGCACCGGCAGTATTTTGACCGGCATGTGCCTGATATCCTGGCGCGCTTTATCAAAAGCGCCGAGGCTATCGGTTTTCTCCATGCCCATGGCCTTAAACACGGCGATATCCGCCGTGATCATATCCTGATAGACGCCGAGTCCGGCATATTCAGGTGGATTGATTTTGACTATGATTTTTATCTGCCGGAACGGCCTTACGCCATGGATCTTATGGGGTTGGGCAATATCCTGCTGTATATTATCGGCCGGCGCAATTACCGGAGCCGTGATGTGCTGGCGGACCCTACTATGGGAGAAAGGGTTCTTGTCACCCTCTCCAGGGATGATTTTTCGTTACTTTTTCAGGACAGAATTTTTAATCTCAAAAAACTTTTTCCTTATATCCCGGCGCGGTTGAATGATATCCTGTTGCACTTTTCATATGGTGCCGGCGTTTACTATGAAACCGTCGCGGAGTTCTGCGACGATCTCAAGGCCTGCCTGGAGGCCTTGTAAGCAAGGACTCATAACCTGTAAACGGAGGCGATTATGAAAGAGGCGCTGTTTTACCGGCGGGAAAATGGAGACGACGTGGTGTGCGGGCTTTGCAATCATCATTGCCATATCAAGGAAGGCCGCCGCGGCCTCTGCGGCGTCCGGGAAAACCGGGGCGGCACTCTCTACAGCCTGGTTTACGGCAGGCTTGTTTCCGAACAGATCGACCCCATTGAAAAAAAGCCGTTGTTTAACTTCCTGCCCGGCTCCAGATCGTATTCCATCTCAACGGTAGGCTGTAATTTCCGGTGCAGCCACTGCCAGAATTATCAGATTTCGCAATACCCCCATGCCCATGGGGATATTGCCGGCCGGACCACGACCCCGGCGGCGGTTGTCGAGGCCGCCGAACAAGCCGGCTGCCGCAGTATAAGCTATACTTATGTGGAGCCGACCATTTTTTACGAATTTGCCTATGATTGCGCGGTATTGGCCCAGGGGCGGGGCATTAAAAACGTCTTTGTCAGCAACGGCTACATGTCGCCGCCGGCGGCCCGCCACCTGGCGCCGGTGCTGGACGGCATCAATATCGACATAAAGGCGTTTACCGAAAAATTCTATAAAGAGGTCTGCAAGGCCCGTCTGGCGCCGGTTCTTGACAATGTCCGCCTGCTGTATGAATTGGGGGTCTGGGTTGAGGTGACCACCCTGATTATTCCGGGTTGGAATGATTCCAAGGAAGAACTTCGGAATATTGCCCGCTTCATCAAGGGGGTTGATCCCGGCATCCCGTGGCATGTTACCGCTTTTTATCCAACTTACCGGATGACGGATCGACCGCCGACGCCGGTTTCCAGCTTGCGGTCGGCCCGGGATATAGGTCTGGCGGCCGGGCTGCGTTTTGTTTACGAGGGAAATATTCCGGGTGAGGGCGGCGAAAACACCTATTGTCCGGCCTGCGGCGCTGAATTGATTGAACGCCGCGGTTTCGGCATTCGGCGCAATCTTCTCGATGACGGCCGTTGCGGCGCCTGCCGGGAAAAAATCGAGGGCCGCTGGTCGTAGCTGTAAGTGATCACTTACTGCTCAGGCACGGCCGCTGGAGAGCGGTCAGATCCGTAGTTCGGTTGACGTTGTGGAAAGAGGTAAGGTCGGGGACGACGGTGAGTATTTCCGCCCGGCTGACGTAACGCACCTGTAAACGATTGAGAACCTGGCCGATTTTGCGCGTTTTTTTTCGGAGGCTTTCCTCGATCAACGGCAGGGCCCTTATGTGGTATATGCCGCACAACGGTTCCGCCCGCCCGGCCGCCGGTCGGGGAATGACGGCATCGCTGTCATCCTCGTAGGATAAGTCGCAGAGCAAACGGATGAGCGGCGGGGTCAGCAAAGGCATATCGCAACCGACAATAAAGCATCGCGTCCGGCGCGGCAGACGCCGGACATATTGCAGGGCGGCGTGAATGCCGGCCAGCGGCCCCGCATCGGCAAATAAGTCGCCGGTCATGGGCAGGTTTAGAAATTTATAAGTGGCGGGGCTGTTGGTGACCAGCAGGCAGGAGGAAAATATTTTTGTTACGGTATCGGTTACATGTTTGATCAGGGGCCTGCCGTCCAGCATGACCAAAGCCTTATTGCCGCCGAATCGACTGCTGCAACCGCCGGCCAGCACGACGCCGACAACGGCGGCAATCGGCCGCGGCGTTTGCCGCCGCGTGTTATTCATCGTTGCGGGTAAGAGCATGCGTTGAAATAGTTATATCCAGCGGCCGGTCGTCGGTGGTCACCTGAAGAGAGTCCAACAGCCCGGCAATGGTTTGTCTTAACAGATCGGTCGCAACGGTCGACAACGGCATAACGTCGCCGTTGACCATCAGGACGGCGGTCTTGTCGACGGTAGACGGCCGGATAATTTTATCGATCAGAAAAGCGGTGAGGCCCTTGATGTCATCCGGCTTGAAACGGGGCAGGCGGCGGCGCGGCAACGGTATATCACTGACCGTGGCAAGCAGGTCATCCGTGGCGGCCAACGGTTCGCGATGAACGGCGCTGTTAAAGACCTCGATCTTGGGGGCGGTCGCCTTTTTATAGCCTTCCGTGATGACCAGGTCGACATCGTGGAAATAACGGTTTATTAATTCTTCCAGGGGGGTGTCCCGGTCGGTATCCCTGATCACGGCCAGGCCGGCGGGCGCTGATAGAATTACGGCGCGGGCGCCGGCCCGCTTGTGCCGCCAGGTATCTTTCCCCGGCGTGTCCATTGTAAAGGTATGGACATGGTGTTTGACAGTCCCCACCCGGTAACCCCGCCTGATCAGCATCGGGATAAGATTTTCAAGAAGGGTGGTTTTGCCGCAATTGGGTTTGCCGATCAAAGAGACCACGGGCGGCATATTGCTGCTCCTCGGTGTCAGATCGTCAGATCGTCCCGCTTTACCTGGCGGGGGCCGCCATGACCGGCGGTACGCCAATCTCTGATCGGCGCGACTTTAAGTAGCTGTTCCTTGCTGTCCGTCCGTTCCAGGCGATCGTGGATAAGCTGCCAGATACAGGGCACGTCGGGATGAATTTCGCATCTGCCCGCAACCGAGCCGCCGCAGGGACCGTTCATCAGGCTTTTGGCGCAGCGGGCCACGGGGCAAAGGCCGCCGGTCAGATGCAGGATGCAGTTTCCGCAGCCGGCACATTGTTCGGTCCAGATTCCCTGTTCCGCTGAACCGCCGAAAAAGCTGGTGTTAACAGCCGGGAATACCCGGGCCGCCGGGCGCAGATTAGCAATAAAGTTTACGCCCACGCCGCAGGCCATGGAGAGTACCGCATCATATTGTCCATCCCACTGGTCCATGGCGTCGATATATTCCTTGTCGCATTGGCGTACCAGGGTTTTTTCAAGAACCTCGACCGGTTTTCCTTCTTTTTTCCGACCCAGCCTGATAAGGGAGGAGATAATCTCAACCTCGCGCTCGCCGCCGGCCGAGCAAACGGTCACACAGCCCCGGCAACCCAGAACCAGAATTCGTTCAAAGTCGCGGGTCATATCCAGAATTTCCGCCATCGGTTTACGTTCCGCTATAATCATTCATTCTCTCCCTTAAGAGGGCTGGGCCCCAAGGTCTTAATCCTTTTGTTCATTTCATGGGCGGCTGCCACAAATTCAGGGTGAAAACCCCTTTCCAGATGAAACATCTCGATCCTTTCAGCTTCCACCGCCAGTTCACGCAAGGCTTTTTTAACGGCGCCGACCCGTTTTGCCGCTCGTTGACTGCCTTTAAGGTTATGACATTTGTCGAGCGGACAGCCGACAACATAGACGCCGTCGGCGCCTTCTTCAAAGGCCCGCAGCAGGGCGCTTACCTGTAGCTTGCCGGTACACGGCACCCGGTTCAGCAGAATGTTTTCGGGAAAACCCGTCACCTCTAAAATTTCCAGGCCTGTGGCGCAGGTCTGCTGGGAAGTGTAATGGCAACAAAATGCCCTGATATCCGGAGTAAAATCGCTCATTTGTCTCTCCCTGTCAACGGCGGCCGCCGCAAGCGGCGATCAGTCGTTCATCCTCGGATTGGTTTAACATGATGGCCTGGGCCGGACATTCCGCCACGCAAATGCCGCACGCCTTACACTCCAGAGGATCAATAGCGGCGACGCCTTCTTCGCTGATCCGGGGGATTTGCCATGGACAGACTCTTACGCAGGTAAGACAGGCAACGCAGAGATCTCCTTCGATCCAGGCGGTTTTGCCCTTATCGCGCAAATCCTGGGTGGTGACATAGCCCTGGTCAATGGCCAGTTGTTCCAATACCCCATTGATCTGGGCGAAACGCACATCCTGCGGGCAGACAAAAACGCAGCTCCGGCAGTTTGAACAAAACCAGAGCAATTTCGAGGAAAGCAGCCTTTCTTTTAAGCCCATACGGATCATGTGGATAATTTTTCGTGGATCAAAGTCCGGTATCGCCTGGCTGACGGGACATATTCCACTACAGGCGCCACAGGAAAAGCAGCGATTTAAAAACTCGCCGCCCGGCATGGCGGTAACCTCCGCACTGAAGGCGGCATCTATCTCTTTATTGGTAATTCCCATAAGAATCCTCGTTTATGATGGTCTATATCGCATTTTTATACCCTAGCTAAAGGGGAACGCACGTCGTGTTATTTTTTCACTGCGGCGGTTTTTTTTTGAACAAAACTACGGATAAAAATCGTGCGGACCAGTGTAGTTGCGTATATAACACGGAATAATATCCAAAATGGAAGCATTTGTCAATATTGATGGAGAAGCCGCCGGGGATGGATTTCAAATCCGTCCCCAAACTAAGACGAGGTGGCGGCCAGCGCCTCGAGTATGGCCCGGCCGATGGGTGCAAAAATCGTGGCGGCCTCTTGCAGGTCGCGACAGCGGGGCAGCCGGCCGAACACTCTGGTTTTGCCGGTTTCAGCTATTGTCCTGATGTTATCAGCCGCCAGGAGTTCCTCGATCGTTTTCGTATCCTTTCGCCGATTTGCGAGGAGGGGCGCCGCTTCCTCGGCCCGAGATAGCGCATCGGAAAAAACCACGCCCAGCACGGGGATGTCTCGATTTTTTAAGGCTTCCAGGGTCAGAAAGGTATGGTTCAGTGTACCGAGGCCGCTTCTGGCCACCACCAGGGTGGCAAGCGGCAAGCGGGACAGCAGATCGGCGAGCAGCAGATCACGGCGCAGGGGGACAAGCAGGCCGCCAACCCCTTCGACGATAAGAATGTCATATCTTTTGGCCATTTTCCGGTAGGCGTCAATAATGACCGCCGGCTCCACCTGTCGGTTTTCGAATTCGGCCGCCAGGTGGGGGGAGGCAGGTAGCCGGAAGCGGCACGGGACCTGCAGGTGCAGATCGGTCCGGTCGGGGATTCGGCCCGCGGCCCGCAGGCAGTAACGCAGGTCCGTCGGCGGTTCAGACTCGGGGTCGCCCGTGCTTACCCATTTCTGATACCCGGCCCGCAGATTATTCTTCAGTAAAAAATCCAGAAGCAGGGCGCTGATAAATGTTTTGCCCACCGAGGTGTCGGTGCCGGTAATAAATAGCGTTGATTTCATGGCAAAATATAATCACCCGTCGTTCGAAAAATTCACCCGCCATCCCGTGCGAGCTTCCGCAATGATCATAGCCTGATTAGCCGGGATACAAAAGATTTCAGGATTCACGAAATCAGGAGCGTGTCTTGCTGTCTTATGAGGAGCAGGGCGCTTTGGTTGGCTGGGACAAGCGTCTGCTTTTCCCGAAAAAAGCATTGTATTTTTCCACCATGTGATGCGGGTAATAACTCTCTTTGGCCTGCCGTAAGCCGGGTATTCCCAGGTCCTGCTCTCGATTGACAAACATAAAGGCGGCAAGACCGTACTCGGCAAACCATTGATTGATGAGTTGCCCCAGGCCCGGAAAACCGGGCATGGCCTTTTCAAAATGGCATACCGCCACTCCCGGACTCAGTTGTCCGCCAATGGCATAAGCCTGTAAACGATTATCAACACGCACGGCGCCACCCAGCAGGCCGAGACGACGATACTGCTTAAATATTTCGCGAATAGCGATATATTCGCTGCACAGCCCCGGCTCCCGTCCGCACGCCCTTACACGGCACCAGGACTCCTGTAGATCCAGGCATTCCGCTATGTTGGCCGCTGTGATCGGCTCATACGCACAGTGCAGGCTTTGCAGGCACCTTTTTACCTGATTGCGTTTTTTGGCGTAACGCCGGCCTGCCAAGGCCGCCAGATCCCGCACCCTGTAAACATAATCCGCATTATCCCGATCCGCCTCTACCTGTAAGCCTTGTTCCTGCAGCTGCGCGACCGCCGCGCCTGCAAGCCGACAGGCGCCGACGCATTTATCCCCCAGGGCATTAATAACCGCCGGCAACGCAACTTCGCCTGCCGGCGGCCCGAATATTAAAAATTTTTCGCCGGCATTATCATTGCCGTCGGTCCTGATCAAAAAAATAAGCGCCCCGGCCACTTCCACGAAATAAACCGGCCTGGCATGCCGCCAGACGAAAAGATTTGTAAAGGTATACTCGGAAATCCGCGGCGGATAGCGGCTGAAAAAATCGGCAACAAGGCCGTGATCGGCAAAGCGGAGAGGACGAATATCCAGCATAATTTTGTCGTCGCGCTCCACGCCGGCGGACGCCTTAAAATTGTTCGCCGGTGATGTTCTTTTTCAATTGAGCGATTTCCAGACCCAGAGCTACGCACTGTTTTCCCGCCAGGCAGGACTCGGCATCCGCCTGCTCAAGATAATGTTTGAGTTCATGCTGATCTTTTTTCAGATCTATGGTAAAGACCTTTTTTTCTTTATCGAATGTAACGTCGACATCAATGCCGCACTTGCCGATATCAGGGTATATCGTGGTAATTTTTTTGCACAAGTCTTTTTCATTAATCATGGCGTTTCCTCCCTTTTTAAAAGAAGCTTCATTTGATCGACCTCTTACCGGCGGATAACAAACCTGCTCACGATAATAGGTTAATAGGTTAAGCCACTGATGGCAAGTAATCGTACTTGATCCCTTGCGTGAATAATGGACAGGGCGCTTTCGATCCCGCGTTGGCGGAACCCAAAGCCGCAGCCGGACTTTTTCAATAAACTCTTATGATTATCACTTTCAACTTTTATGATTAAGTTTTTTGTTATATGATAATTGATGTATTCATAATTAGTTATATATTTTCCATAATACCAGCACCTGGTGCGGAGAGGTTTGCGCGAACTCAGATAATTTTTTTTCAGACAAACGCAACATATGAAAGTACTGCTTGCCAAAAAAGCCGGGTTTTGCATGGGCGTCCGCCGCGCGGTGGAAACAACCCTGGCAATGATTCACAAGGGCGACAAGGGTGTGGCCACATTCGGACCGCTCATCCATAATCCGCAGGTGTTGAGCCTTCTGGATGATAGAGGCGTCCGCATCCTGAAGGAAGTGCCTGACCAAGAATCAGGTATCGTCATCATCAGGGCGCACGGCATCCCGCCGGAAAAGAAAAAACGCCTGCAAGACAGCGGCGCAATCGTTAAAGACGCGACCTGTCCGCGCGTCGTCAAGGTACAGGCTATCATTCAAAAAAACAGAAAAAAAGGTTTTTTGACGATCATTGTCGGCGACCGCAATCATGCCGAGGTCGAAGGGCTTATGGGATATGCCGGCGAGCTTGGTCGGATAGTGAGTAATGAGGCGGATATCCGCAAACTCAGCATATCTTCTCCTTATATAATTGTCAGCCAGACCACCCAGGATGAAACCGTTTTTAAGCGCCTCTGCCATATGATTATGCAACGTTTTCCCAATGGCAGGCTCTTTAATACCATTTGCGATTCCACGCATAAACGCCAGGAGGAGGTGCGCAATCTGTGCAAAAAAGTGCAGGCCCTGGTAGTGGTAGGAGGCAAGGAAAGCGCCAACACTCAGCGGCTCGGCAAAATTGCCAAAGATCTGGGTTGCGCGGTTTTTATGGCGGAAACCGAAAATGACCTGGACACGGCGGTTATGGCCGAATATGAAAATGTCGGCGTGACCGCCGGCGCCTCAACGCCCACCTGGCTCATCAACCGCGTCGTACGGACCCTGGAAGCAATCCCCGGCAAGGACGAAGGGTTTCTCCGTCTCTTTCTTCATAAATTGCTTTGGATCCTCATGGCCACCAATATTTACGTAAGCCTGGCCGGCGGCCTCCTGGCATACGCCGGCAGCCTGTTGCAGGGCGTTAACCCCAGGGTCCAGTATTTCCTCATTTCTTTCTGCTATATTTTTGCCGTCCACAACCTGAATCGTTTTACTGATCAGAAATCAAAAAAATTCAACGACCCCGTGCAGGCCCTTTTTTATGAACGATACCGCTGGCCGCTTTTTATTCTCTCGGCCATGGCCCTCGCCATTGCCATTACCCTGGCTTACGGCCTGGGCCGCCGACCTTTTCTGCTGCTTATCGGCATGACGTTCTTCGGTCTCTTTTATAATGTCAGTTTTATTCCAAAATTTCTCTTGCCGCTTATCAAAATAAAAAGATTAAAAGAGATTCCCGGCTCCAAAACATTTTTTGTGGCAATGGCCTGGGCATTTATAACCACGCTGGCGCCGGCCTGGGACACCAGCGCTCGGGCATCATTGCCTATGACCCTTAGCGCTCTTGTTTTCGTCTTATTACTTGTTTATGCAAGAAGCGCCCTTTTCGACGTTTTTGATGTACAGGGCGACCGGATTGTCGGCAAGGAGACGCTGCCCGTTTGTCTGGGTGAAAAAAAGACCTTCTTCGTTCTCCATCTGCTTATGACCCTGCTGGTCTTCATGCTGCTGGTATTGCCCGGCCTCGGCTGGATGTCTGTTACCGGTTTCTGGCTTATCCCCGGGGTAGGTTATCTCATTGTTCTCACCCTGCTTTATGAAAAAGGATACGTCAGCCAAAGCCTGAAATTGGAATTCTGCCTGGAGAGCCTCTTCTTCTTCATTGCCGGTTTGGCATATCTGAGCGCCAACTAGGAAAAAACATTACTATTTGAGGGATGAAATGCTGAGCTGGTTTAAGAAAAAAACAAAAAAAACCACCGCCGAGATGCCGGAAAAGGAGGCACGCCGCGGCGGAAGTCTCTTCCGCCAGCTTCACAAGGGGCTCGCCAAGACCAGAAACGCCGTGGTCGCCCGAATGGACCACCTTTTTCTGGGCAAAAAAATAATCGACCAGGACCTGCTGGACGAGCTTGAGGAAATTTTGATCACCTCGGACTTGGGGGTTAA
>CAYWUR010000010.1:0-14520 GCA_964460745.1 uncultured Desulfobulbia bacterium
CTGGCCGCGATCAGGGCGCTCAATATACCTGAGTATAATTGAGTGCCCTGCTTGCACCCCAGGGGTACTTCCGTTGGGCGCGGCCATCTCCGCACCCTGTGACCACTTACGTTAGAGGAGGTGGGTATGTTGTACCACAGGGGAAATACCTCCGGAATGTAAGCGCTCCACGAACGCCCTGCTGCACGTGCGGGATAATTATTCGGCGGTTGGCGAGGGACTCCTTTCAACCTGTTTGATCATATATCTGGCGATCTTGTTTTCCGTCGTTTTATCCATTTCCAAAAAGGAAATGCCGATGTCATAACGGCCTGTTTCAGTGGCTTCTACCCGGACAACCTTGCCGATGATGAGTAAAGGCGTATCCGTGTTGTTAAATATCAGATTTAATTGGACCTTGGTGCCGATATCAACAGGGTGATCACTTTCAAAAAGAATGCCGCCGGTGCTGATATCCTTGCTTTTAACCATGAGAGCTTTCGGGTCCTGGAAACCCAGTTCTCTTATTGTGATTTCACTGAAAAAATTAATGCGCAGGAAGCGTCGTTTATCCCGGGAGTAGAAAGAGATATTGTTCTTCCCGCGACTCTTGGCCCGGTAGAGAGCGCTGTCGGCATGCTTTAGAAGTTCCGTCGCCGTGCCGGCATCTATGGGGAAAGCCGCCAACCCGCCGCTGATGGTTATTCCGGTTTTATGGCCATCGAACCGCAGCGCCATAGCTTCAACTTTTTCACGGATTTTTTCGCCTAGTACCAAGGCGTTTACCTTGCCTGTTTCCGGCAGGACAATCACGAGTTCTTCCCCGCCATAGCGGGTGGCGATATCTTCCTGGCGTATCTCATTTTTGATGATGCCGGCAATTTTCTTTAAAACCTTATCGCCGGCTGGATGCCCAAAGGTATCGTTTATTTTTTTAAAGTCATCGAGGTCAAAAAATAACACGGATAAATCCGTATTGTGCCGTTTAGCCCGAGACATCTCGCGGCGTAACGCTTCGTCAAGCGCCCCCCTGTTTAAGAGACCTGTGAGGCTGTCATATTTTGAGGATTTCAGGGTTTGCTCAAATATATGTATTTCTATGACGATCGGGTTTTTAAAAGATTTATGGACCGAACAGAAATAATCGCAGATGGCGGTTCTCAAATTGACCGTTCTGCCCATGGTGGAACTCATCTCTTGACAATGGGCGATAATTTCCTGCCAACATTGTTTAGCTTGCCTGGGTTTTAAGTTCAGGTGGGTTAAGACGTGGATGATGGTTGAATATGTCTGGTCACCCGATTTTTCAGCGATATCATTCAGTTTTGAAATGAGTTCAGCGTCATCGGAATATTTATAAATGCATTGTGTGATGTTTTCTTGTGTTGATTCCATTGATTAATCCGAAATTATCCTGACATAATAAGTAAAAATATGATATGAACTGCTGCTGGAAGTCTGCTATTCGTCACGGCTTCTGGAAGTCATTTGCAAAATGTCATTTACCTTTGATCTATAAATAGAGATGGTAAGGCTGTCAAGCGGAAAGAACTTGGCATCTTAATACTGCGGCAAAAAAAATACGTTTTTTTCAGTTTGAAGTTTCTGCTTTGAGGCTTTTATATGGAAGAGTTGAAACGGCAGGCATTAACCGAACATCTGACTGATCTGCGAAGATGTCTTCTCCTTTCTCTCCTGGCCGTTGGCGTGGGGTTCGTTATTTCTTATGCTTTTGTCGAGCAAATCGGTTATTGGTTTTTTAAACCGCTTTTTGACGTACTCCCTAAAGATTCCAGCCTGATTTTTACATCCTATCAGGAGGACTTTTTTCTTATCTGAAATTAGCTTTGGTCTGCGGAATACTGCTGGCCGGCCCGGTAATTTTTTTGCAGATTTGGCGTTTTGTGGCCCCCGGCCTATATCGGCATGAGAAAAAAATTGTTCTGCCTTTTACTATATTGTCTACTCTTTGTTTTCTGGGAGGCGGCGTTTTTGGATATTTTGTCGTCTTTCCGCCGGCTTTTCGGTTTCTCGCCGGTTATACAAACGACTACCTTAAAATTATGCCGGCGGTTACGGATTATTTTTCTCTGGCCTTGCGGCTGCTCATTGCCTTCGGCCTGGTTTTTGAACTCCCGATCTTTATGGTTTTTCTTGCAAAGGCCGGGGTGGTTAATGTTGCCTTTTTAAATAAAAATCGTAAATATGCCGTTCTGCTGAGCTTTGTAATCGCCGCCATTCTGACGCCGACGCCTGATGTGGTAAATCAGTTGCTTATGGCCTTGCCGCTTTTGATTTTGTATGAAATCAGCATCGGTGCCGTTTGGCTGTGCGGCCGCAAAAAATTTGCCGGTTTCCGGTCGGAAAACTGATTCATACATGGGGACGGCGGCAAACTTTTACGGGCAGATTCGTGCCCTGTAACCACTTGCATCAAGTATGCAGCATGTGACACGGAGGAAAGACTATGACTATTCAAGGTGGGGCTGATTTTCAGAAGGCTCTTGATATTGGGCGGCCGCCTAACGTGGTGAAACTTTTTCCCAATTCCAGAGCACTTATTGTCAGCGGTAAAGTGATAGACAGGGCGCTGAGCGCCAAGGGTAAGGCCATGACTATTGCCGCCAACGGCAGAAACTACTTTGTGGTCCGCGGCGCCTTGATGGCCGCGCAACGGGCCAATGCCGCCCTGATCATTGAGATTGCCAGATCGGAAGGCGGCGCCGGCGCTTATTGTGCCGTCAATTATTGGAATATTGCCAGACTGGTTGATGCCTTGTGCAACGAAATGGGCATAACCGTGCCGGTGGCGGTTCATGCCGATCATTACGGTATAAAAAAGGAAGAAGATATCGCGGTCGCCAAGGCGGAAATTCCGACTATTTTCGAGGCGGGCATTACCTCAATTGCCATTGATGCCTCTCATATGCCGGATGATAAAAATTTATTGGCCAACATCAGCCTCAATTCCTGTGTGCCGACCTGGGCCGGTCTGGAAACGGAAGTCGGAGAAATCAAGGGCGTCGAGGGGCTTTCTACCATTGAAGAAGCCCTATTCCTTATTCAAGGTCTTAATGCCAATGACATTTTTCCGGACTGGATCGCCTTAAATAACGGCACTACGCATGGGATCGAAGCGAGCGCCCAAGGCATTCAGGTCGGGCTGACCGCGGAAATTCATGAACGGTTGGCAAAATTCAATGTTTCCGGAGCGCAGCATGGTACGTCCGGCAACAGCGCCGACCGGTTGCGGGAAATAGCTGCGGGGACCAGGACCACGAAAGCTAATGTCGCCACTGCTCTGCAGATGATCTCCTGGGGGGTGGAGGTTAATGATTACGGTAATGCCAGATTGGATGAGGCTGGTAATTTCGTTAAGGTAAAGGGCGCCGGCGTTACCGAAGAACTGTGGGAGGAGATGGTTGCTTATGCAGACACCAGGGGCTGGAAGGGCGGTAATTATAAAAAACTGAATCTTCCTTTTGAAGCCAAACTGTTAGGCCAGCCGACCGCGGTTCGGGAAAGAATGAGCAAGGCTGTGGAGGATTTTATCTGCCATCTGCTCGTTAAGGTGTTTAATGCCGGCGACACGGCCCCGCTGGCCCTTGAAGCCATCCTGCGAGCCGGTTCTTATGACTTGGAGCCCAAAATTGGTCGGCTGGAAGAGCCGGCTGCCTGGACATCGGCGGCCATAAGAGAACGCGCCGCTACTCTCAGCGGCGATAAGGGGCCGGCCGGCGATTTTGACGATTGACCGCAAGACATTAACTCGGGAAATCGCGGTATCTGCAAAAAGAAAGGGAGCGTGATCTAATGAAAAATATTCTTGTCACTGGTGCTGCCGGTTTTATCGGCTTTAGCCTTTCAAAAAAATTTCTTGATGAAGGGGCCGCCGTTGTCGGCCTGGATAATATGAACGATTATTATGACCCCCTTCTTAAACAGGCCCGTTTGGCGCAATTGACCCCGTATGAAGATTTTACCCATGTTAATGTTGATCTGGCGGATCGCGCCGCCATGGCGGAACTTTTCAATCGTTATGCCTTTGACGCGGTGGTAAATCTGGCTGCCCAGGCCGGTGTCCGCTATTCCCTGCAGAATCCACATTCCTATGTTGATGCCAATCTGGTCGGTTTCGTCAATATCCTGGAAGGGTGTCGCCATACGAAGGTTAAACATCTTGTGTTCGCCTCATCCAGTTCGGTGTACGGCGCTAATACCAAAATGCCTTTTTCCGTACACCACAATGTCGATCATCCTGTCTCGATATATGCCGCTTCCAAAAAGGCCAACGAGTTGATGGCCCATTCCTACAGCCATTTATTCGGTCTGCCGGTTACCGGTCTCAGGTTCTTTACTGTTTATGGTCCCTGGGGCCGACCGGATATGGCCTTATTTCTTTTTACCAAGGCGATTCTTGCTGACCGGCCGATAGACGTTTTTAACAATGGAAAAATGATGCGTGATTTTACTTATATCGATGATATCGTGGAAGGCGTGCGCCGGGTAGTTCAGCGGATACCGGCGCCGAATCCTGATTGGACAGGCGACGCGCCTGATCCCGCAACCAGCTATTGCCCTTATAAGATCTACAATATCGGCAATAACCATACAGAGAACCTGATGCGCTATATTGAAGTGCTGGAGGATTGCCTGGGTAAAAAGGCGAAAAAGAATTTTCTGCCGTTGCAGAATGGCGATGTGCCTGCAACATATGCGAATGTTGATGATCTGGTCCGCGACGTGGGCTTTAAGCCGAACACGCCTATTGAAGTCGGAATAAAGCGCTTTGTGGAATGGTATCGGAGTTACTATAATAGCTGAAGCCGATAAACCAGTTCACCATCAATTATTGATGGATTCGTAACAAACATGCCGATGGCTAAGTAAGAATTTCGATATACCAGGAGTGGAGGTATCGCGAAAGCGGAAGCATACATATGGTATGTTGAGCATTTCGCGATCCGCCATGACGCAGTAGATCGGAATTGTTACGACGCCATCAATTATTTGCTGCCGATCAACTCCATGGCGGCATTGATGATGGCCGGCGTATCTATTTTTCCGTTTTTTCTGAGGGTATCCAGTGGCCCCTGTTCAATGAAACGATCAGGATATCCCAGAAGACGAATATTAATGCCCGTAAGTTTACGGCCGGCGAAAAGCTCGAGTACGGCGCTGCCGAAACCGCCTTTCCGTACATTGTCTTCCACTGTGATCACCTTGCCGGTCCTGACCGCCCATTCCGTAATAAGATCACCGTCCAGCGGTTTGATGAAGCGCGGATTGATAACGGCGGCGTCAATTCCGACTTTATTGAGTCCTTCCGCCGCCGCCATGGCCGAATACACCCGGTTGCCCACCGGCAGCAGAAGAATATCATTTCCTTCCCTTAAGAGTTCCCCTTTGCCAAATGGCAATTTTTCCAGCCTGGAAGAAAGTTCTGTTCCTTCTCCATCGCCGCGCGGGTAGCGGACGGCGGCGGGGCCGGGATAGAATATGGCGGTATTGAGCATGTGCTGCAGCTCATTTTCATCCTTGGGCGCCATTACGACCATATTCGGCACGAGCCGCAAAAAAGACAGATCAAAGACGCCGTGATGGGTGGGGCCGTCATCGCCCACCACGCCACCTCGGTCAATGGCAAATGTCACCGGTAAGGACTGTAGGCAGACATCATGGATAATCTGGTCAAAAGCCCGTTGCAGGAAGGTGGAGTAAATGGCGACCACCGGCAGCATACCCTCGGTCGCGAGACCGGCGGCAAAAGTGACGGCGTGCTGTTCAGCTATACCCACATCGAAAAATCGGTCCGGAAAACGTCTGGCAAATCGTTGCAGGCCCGTACCAGCCGGCATGGCGGCCGTGATGGCCGCGACTCTTGGTTCGGTCTCGGCAATATGTACAAGTGTATCGCCGAAACAACGAGTATATGATACCGGACGGAGGGCAGGCTTGGGCGAGACGGACCGGGGAGCGCCGGTCGCGATGTCGAAAGGTCCCACGCCGTGATAATCGCCCGGTTTTTTTTCAGCCGGTAAATAACCTTTGCCTTTTGTGGTCAGGACATGGATGAGGGTAGGACCATTGCAGAAATATTTAACGTTTTGAAGAGTTTCCAGTAACGTCTCAAGCTGGTGTCCCGGGATGGGACCGATATAATCGAATTTCAGCGCCTCAAAAAGCATACCCGGCGTGAAGAATCCTTTGAGGCTTTCTTCGCTTTTTTTAAGGAGATTCAGTATATTCTCACCGACGTTGGAAAATGATTTGAGAATATTTTCCATTTCCCGTTTGGCGCGGACCACGGCCCTGCTTGTTAGTTTACGGCTCAGGAAGCTGGAGAGGGCGCCGACATTCGGGGATATCGACATTTCATTATCGTTAAGAATAACGATAATATTTTTGTTTAAATGGCCGGCCTGGTTAAGGGCTTCAAAGGCCATGCCGCCGGTCATGGAGCCGTCTCCGATGACGGCTATTACCCGGTGCGGATCGCCTTTCAGGTGCTTGGCTATGGTAATGCCCAGGCCGGCGGAAATGGAAGTACTGCTGTGGCCGGTGTCAAAGGTGTCATAGGGGCTCTCGCCGCGTTTCGGGAAACCGCTTATCCCTTTATATTGCCGGATGGTATGAAATTGTCGGCGTCGGCCGGTAATCAGTTTGTGGGCATAGGTCTGGTGGCCTACATCCCAGATAAGTTTATCGTCCGGGGTATTAAAGACATAATGCAATGCCAGGGTCAGTTCAACGACACCTAAGCTGGGAGCCAGATGGCCGCCGGTTTTTGAGACGGTATTGATAATTTCCCGCCGTATTTCCTCGGCCAGCCGCGGCAGATCTTTTTTGGCTAACTGACGGAGATCTTTGGGAGAATCGATTCGTTCCAACAAGGGGTAATCCTTTATTATTTCGTAACTATTCAGTAGGGGCAATAAATTCCCATAAACTCGTAACCATAACTGTTCAGGTAAGCGAACACAGTGAGACTCCGAGATGGGGTGCAGCTGAACAGTTACATTATTTCCATTATTTTTTTCTGGTCATAATATACTTGGCAAGTTCTCGCAAGGGGGCGGCCTGCTGATCAAAATCGGCTAATGCATCTATTGCCGCTTTTGTTGTCTCTTCGGCTTTTTTTCTGGAAATTTCCAGGCCGAAAAAGGCCGGATAAGTGGCTTTTTGTCTGGCGATATCGGAGCCGGTCGCCTTGCCGAGTTGTGCCGCCGTGCCTTCAACATTGAGCAGGTCGTCGACAATCTGGAAAGCCAAGCCGATTTTTGTCCCGAAAATCGTGAGGGCCTCGAATTGGGCCGGATCGGCACTACCCAGGATAGCGCCGGTCTGCACAGCGGCGGTGATCAGGGCGCCGGTCTTGCGGCTGTGGATAAATTGCAGGGTGTCAAAGGGGATTTTCTTCCCTTCGCTGGCAACGTCCAACGCCTGCCCGCCTACCATGCCGAGCGGGCCGGCTGCTCTGGCAATGAGATTAATAACGCGCAACCGGCTATCCGCCTGGATATCGGGCGAATCATCGTTGCTCAACAACTCAAAGGCAAAGGTCAGGAGACTATCACCTGCCAGTATGGCTCCCGCCTCTCCGAAGATTTTGTGATTAGTCGGCTTGCCGCGTCTTAGATCATCATCATCCATGGCGGGCAGATCATCGTGAATCAGGGAATAGGTGTGAATGCATTCGAGGGCACAGGCGGCCGGCAAGGCTGTTGCCGCCCGGCCATGAACTGCCTCGGCGGCTGCTAGACATAAAATGGGTCGTACCCGTTTGCCGTTTGCGAAGAGGCTGTAATGCATGCCTTTGATATGGCCGGCCAGGCGGCCTTCGTAAGTCGGTAGGGTATATTTTGCCAGGGCTTTTTCAACCTGGATGCGTTTTTCGTCTAGATAGCGCTTGATATTCATTCAGGCTTTATAGGTCAGCCGCGTCTTCGTCAAAAGGCTTGGCGTGTAGACTGCCGTTTTCTTTTAGAAGAATTTCTACTTTTTTTTGGGCTTCACCCAGCTTGCGATTGCAAAAGTCAGCCAGTTTAATTCCCTCGTCAAAAAAATTTAAAGATTCCTCCAGATCAAGCGCGCCGGTTTCCAGATCCTTGGTGATCTGTTCAAGTTTTGCCAATGCTTCCTCAAATGTTTTTTTCGCCATGGTTCCCCAAATTCGCCAGACGCTTACCGCCTTGCGCTTGTCCCCTGAAACACTCGAACCGCTCTCGATTCGCTCGCGGATTCAGAATAATGATGGTAGCTGCTCACAGGGCGCCGGAGGTTTTCGTGAGTAGTCCGGCGTAGCGTATTATTCATACGTGAGCCGGGCTGATCGCGGAAAGATCCGGCGCCCTGCGAACAGCTACTAATGATAAATGAATAACAGGTAAGGATCAATGACTTTTAAAAAAAAGGTCTATATGGTAAATGTAGGGGCTTTCCCGGGAGTTCGATTACGGGTAACCAAACCCGCAGATAAGGTGAGATTAATATGCTGCTATCAGGACATGTTAAACGTTTTGCCGCCTGGTTGGCTGTTGAAAAGGGTTATTCTCCTAATACGGTTGAGAGCTATCTGCGTGATCTTAAAGAGTTTTCACTCTTTGTTGGCGCGGAAGTCGAAGTTGACGCCATTGATCCCCATAAAATAAGGGCGTTTGTCTACAGGCTGAATAGTAAGAACAAGAGTTCTTCGGTTGCCAGGAAATTATCATCGTTGCATACTTTTTTTAGATTTCTGGTGGTGGATAAGATTATCGGGCAGGATCCGGTGGCCGGTATTTCCATGCCGAAACAGGGCAAATATATGCCGGTTTTTTTGACGGTGGATGAGGTCTTCAGCTTGCTGGAAGAACCCGGGAAAGAAGATGCCTTTGCCGGCCGCGATCGTGCTGTTCTGGAGCTTCTTTATTCAACGGGCATGCGGGTGGCTGAACTTGTGTCCCGCAATATGAGTGACCTTGATTTTGAAACGGAAATGGTTAAGGTTAGAGGCAAAGGTGACCGGGAACGCCTGGTACCCATGGGCAAGCCGGCAATGGAGGCCCTGCGGGCCTATTTCCCCCAGCGGGATCAATTGATTAAAAACCGTTTACGGCAAGGAAAGGAGGCCCAGCGGCAGGCGGTTTTTTTGAACGGGCGCGGGGGGCGTCTGACGGCCCGCAGTGTTGAACGTCTGGTTAAGATGTATGGTCGGCGGGCCGGAATTGTGGCCCGGGTTACGCCACACGCCTTGCGCCATTCTTTTGCCACCCATCTTCTTGAGATGGGGGCTGATCTCAGATCGGTTCAGGAACTGCTTGGGCATGTAAGCCTGTCCACAACTCAGAAATATACACATCTTAATCTGGACCACCTTATGGAGGTCTATGATCACGCTCATCCGCAGGCGCGGATCAGTAACAGAAAGACGTGATCAGTTACACTACATGAAGCGAGGAGGTTTATTTGAAAATTCGATCAACCACGATTATATCCATAAGGCATAAAGGTGAGGTTGTTGTTGCCGGTGACGGGCAGGTTTCGTTAGGCAATACGGTTGTTAAACACCAAGCAGTAAAGGTCAGACGGCTCTATGACGGCAAAGTGATTACCGGTTTTGCCGGGGCAACGGCTGACGCCTTTACCTTGTTTGACCGGCTTGAAAAAAAGCTTGAGCAGTTTAAGGGCAATCTTATGCGGGCTGCCGTAGAATTAGCCAAGGACTGGCGTACCGATAAGATGCTCAGACGGTTGGAGGCCATGTTGGTGGCGGTCGATAAGGATAGTTCCCTCCTGTTGACCGGCACGGGAGACGTAATCGAACCTGATGACGGCATTTTGGCCATCGGCTCGGGAGGGCCTTATGCCCAGTCGGCCGCCAGGGCTCTGGCGCTTCACAGCGATCTGGATGCCGAGGCCATATGCCGTACTGCCATGGAAATAGCCGCGTCTATCTGTATTTATACTAATAATAATATTACATTGGAAAAATTATGAAAGCGGTAGATTCACTTACGCCAAGAGAAATTGTCAAGGAGTTGGATAAATATATAATCGGTCAGGGGGATGCCAAACGGTCGGTGGCGGTGGCCTTGCGGAATCGCTGGCGGCGGCAGCAGGTCGCCAGGCCGCTTCGTGACGAGATTGCGCCGAAGAATATCATTATGATTGGTCCCACCGGGGTAGGCAAAACCGAAATAGCCCGACGGCTGGCGAATCTGGCCCAGTCGCCGTTTTTAAAGATAGAGGCGTCAAAATTTACGGAAGTCGGCTATGTCGGCCGGGATGTTGAGTCCATGATCCGTGAACTAACGGAGCTGGCTGCCAATATGGTCAAGGAAGAGGAAAGAAAAAGGGTTGAGCGGCGGGCTGCCGAACTGGCCGAGGAAAGACTCCTGGATTTGTTGTTGCCATCCCCGTCCGGAGCGGCAGGGGCGCCTTTATCCCTTAATCGGCATGATACGGCTGCCGGCGGCGCCGCCGTCCCCGGTGGTGATAAAACGGCAGGGGAAAGTACGCGGGACAAATTTCGGCGGATGTTGAGAGAGGGCAGACTGGATAACCGGGAAGTTGAAATGGAAGTAACACAGTCTCAGCCCTTGCCGATGGTTGAGATTTTTTCAAATACCGGCATGGAGGACATGCAATCGGGTCTGCGGGATGCCTTCGGCAGAATTTTTCCGAAAAAGGGGCAGCGGCGCAAACTTAAGGTGCCGGAAGCTTTAGAGCTTCTGCGGTTGGAGGAGGTCGAACAACTTATCGATATGGATCAAGTCACCAAGTTGGCGATTCAACGGACAGAGCAGACCGGCATCATTTTTTTGGATGAGATTGACAAGATCGCTTCCCGGGAAGGGGCCGGCCATGGGCCTGAGGTGTCGCGGGAAGGCGTGCAACGTGATCTCTTGCCCATCGTCGAAGGCACAACGGTTACAACCAAATACGGCATGGTCAAAACCGATCATATTCTTTTTATTGCCAGCGGCGCTTTTCACCTCAGCAAACCCTCCGATCTGGTTCCTGAACTGCAAGGGCGATTTCCTATCAGAGTGGAATTAAACGCCCTTGACGCCGAGGAATTTTTTCGGATTCTGACCGAACCGCAGAACGCCTTGATTAAACAGTATGTTGCCCTCATGAAAACCGAAGGAATAGAACTCCATTTCAGGGAGGATGCTATTCGGGAAATGGCCGGCATTGCCGCCGAGGTTAACCGAAAGACGGAGGATATAGGCGCCCGCCGTCTCCATACTGTCCTGGAAAGGGTGCTTGAGAAACTATCTTTTGACGCCCCGGAACTGGGAGAACCTTATTTTGAAGTGAATGCCGATTATGTGCGTGATCGGCTGGCTGATATTTCCAAGGATGAGGATCTGAGTCGGTTTATCTTATAAATACCACGACAATTTTTGAGGATATGACTATGTTTGACCCCGATTTGAAGTATTGTCCGCAATGCGGCGACGAATACCGCTGGGAAATAGAGAAGTGTGCGTCCTGCGGTAAAACATTGATCACCGGCCAACAGCGAATCGCGCTGGACAATGAGCGCCGCCGGCGTTATGAAAATCGACCCACGGCTTTGTCGGCGTCTGATGATCTGGTGAATATCAGGCAGGGCTCCCTGGCCGACATCAAGGAGTTGGAACGGTTGCTGAATGCCGAAAAAATTGCGGCCCTGATCGTCAGCGACGATGAAGATGGCTGCGGCAAGGGTTGCTGTGCGTCAACTTTTTACTTGCAGGTCCGAAGGGAGGATGCCCAGGAGGCGGTGGAGGTGCTGTCGGCAGATTTTCGGAAGACCACAGCCCTGGATCAGCATGACACGACATATGCGGGCAGTGTCTTTAATCCGATGGCGGATGAAGCGGTTTGCCCGGCCTGCGGTTACAGATTTTCAACCTCATCCAATACCTGCCCTGATTGTGGACTGTGCCTGGGCTGAGGCTTTGCGTGGCTCTATGCTGTTACGCCGGTTCTCTTCTTTTGCGGTCGGGGCTCCGTTTTTTTTCTGGTGTAGCTGACAACGGCCGAGCCTATGGTTTTGTCGATCTCCGCCGTGAATTCCGGGCACGGTCTGATGGTGAAGTCTCTGGACGTCTCGATATCCACTTCCCCTTTCCCTGGGAAATGGAGGGTCAGTTCCACGGGACAGGTGCCGTAATAGCGGTTAAACAAATTTTTCAGGTTTTCGATCGTTATGCGGTCCACCTGCTCCGTCTGCAAGGTAATCCGGGCGGCTGCCGTATATTTCAGGCGTGCCTCGGGCAGGGAGTCGATGGCGTCGGCAATAATTTTATTGCCGCGTTCATCTTTTTTGAACGTCCCCTGGACGACAATGGGTGCGTCGCTTTCAAGCAGCGATGAACTCCGGGCAAAAACCTCGGGAAAGGCGACAACCTCGACGGCGCCCGTCATATCCTCCAAGGTGACGAATCCCATTCTGTCCCCTTTTTTGCTCTTGTGCTCCTTGAGGTTCCTGACCAGGCCGCCGACCCGGACCGGCTGGTTGTCTCCCCATTCGGCCAGACCGACAAGCTCCGTATCGGCCACCGCTTTTATCTCCGCCTTGCAGTTATCCAGCGGGTGGCCGGTAATATAAAAACCAACGGTTTCTTTTTCAAAGGCAAGTTTCTCTCTCTCCGGCCATTCCGGGATGTCCGGCAGTTCAATTTCGGAATATTTAATGGCGGCGTCCGGCTCCATGACTGAAAAAAGTGAAAATTGGCCGCTTATTCGGTCCCGTTGTGCGGCCTGCGCCTGTTCCAGAGCCTGATCAAGGATGGCATATAGTTGAGATCGTCTGCCGCCGAATGAATCGTACGCCCCGGCCTTGATCAAACTCTCGATAACCCGGCGATTGACGCGGCGGAGATCCACGCGGTTGCAAAAATTTTCCAGAGATTTAAAGAATCCTTCCTTCCGGCGTTCCTCGATGATTGAGTCAATCGCGGCATCGCCTACGTTTTTTACCGCCGCCAGTCCAAAGCGGATACGGTCGTTCACCACGGTAAAATCCTTATTACTTTCATTAATGTCCGGTGGCAGCACCTCTATGTTGTGACCCTTGCATTCATTAATATAGAGAACGACCTTATCGGTATTGCTCATATCACAGGAGAGGAGGGCGGCCATGAATTGGGCCTGATAGTGGGCCTTAAGGTAGGCGGTTTGATAGGCCAGCAGGGCGTAAGCGGCGCTGTGTGATTTGTTGAAGCCGTAGCCCGCGAATTTGGCCATCAGGTCAAAAACATGCTCGGCCTTGCCTAAGGGTATATTGTTTTTTTTGGCCCCGGCCATGAACTTTTCCTTTTCGGCAACCATCAGCGCTTCTATTTTCTTGCCCATGGCGCGGCGGAGGATATCCGCATCGCCCAAGGTGTAGCCTGCCAGGATATTAGCAATTTTCATCACCTGTTCCTGATAGACAATAACGCCGTATGTCTCTTCCAGTACCGATTTGATCTGGGGCAGGGGATAAACCGGTGGTTTTTTGCCGTGTTTGGTGTCGACAAAGGTATCCACCATGCCGCTTTCCAGGGGACCGGGTCGGTACAGGGCGACCAGGGCTATCAGATCCGAAAACACCTCCGGTTTCATGTTCATGAGCAAGGCCCGCATGCCCGAACTCTCCAGTTGAAATATGCCAAGGCTGTCACCCTTGCACAGCAGATCGTAGGTTTTCTGGTCGTCCAGCGGTATTTTATCAATTTCCAGTTGCAGGCCAATATCGTTTTGGATCAGCTTGACCGCCTGGTCTATGACCGTGAGGGTTTTCAAACCTAGGAAGTCAAACTTGATCAACCCGGTTTTTTCCGTGTATTTCATGTCATACTGGGTGAGGATTTCGCCCTTTGGCCCTTTGCAGAGGGGCAGATACTCGACCATGGGCCGCGGTGAGATAACCACTCCGGCGGCATGAGTTGATGTGTGGCGGGCCAGACCCTCCAATACTTGCGCAATGGTGAGCAGTTCTTTAACCTGTGGGTCGTGTCGCATGGCATCTTTGAGGCGGGGCTCCTGCTCAATGGCCGCTTTGATCGTAATCTTAAGTTGGTCCGGCACCAGCTTGGCGATACGGTCAACATCACCAAACGGCACGGCCATGGCCCGCCCGACATCCCGAATTACGGCCCGGGCCTTCATCGAACCATAGGTGATGATCTGGGCAACATGGTCGGCGCCGCCGTATTTATCTTGGACATACTGTAGAACCTCGCCCCGTCTGTATTGGCAGAAATCAACATCAAAGTCCGGCAGGCTTTTTCTTTCGATATTGAGAAAACGTTCAAATATGAGACCATAGGGGATGGGGTCGATATTGGTGATTCGCGTACAGTATGCAGCCAGGCTGCCGGCTCCCGAACCTCGCCCCGGTCCCACCGGAATTTGTTGGCTTTTGGCCCAGTTGATAAAATCGGCCACGATCAGGAAATAACCGGGAAAGCCCATAGCCTTTATCACGTCTATTTCCATGTCCAGCCGTTCGCGGTAAGTCTTTTCCGTCTCCGGCGCAAAATCGGGTTTTTCCCGCAGGTCGGTCAGTCGTTCTTCAAGGCC
>CAYWUR010000011.1:0-14349 GCA_964460745.1 uncultured Desulfobulbia bacterium
AAAGCCAATTCGACCCGCACTGCCCAAAAGATAAGCGATCCCTCATCAGATTTCATTTTTCTCCGCGATAAGATGAAAAAAGTCGTCGAGATCATGCAGCGCTTATCGCTCAAATCCGATATAACCGTTCTTATTACCGGCGAAAGCGGCACGGGCAAGAATTTCCTTTGTCAAAAAATCCATGAAATTAGTTCCCGCAAGGACTATCCATACGTACAAATCGGCTGCTCCAATATACCGGACCATCTCATTGAAAGCGAACTCTTCGGCTATGAAAAAGGCGCCTTCACTGATGCGAAATCATCCAAGAAGGGTCTGATAGAAATGGCCGAGGGGGGGACGGTCCTGCTCGATGAAATTGGTGAAATGCCGTACCAGTTTCAATCCAAAATCCTTGCCCTGATCGAGGAAAAACGTTTCAGAAGAGTCGGATCTCTGCAGGATATAACTGTTGATGTGCGAATACTGGCGGCAACAAACAAGAACCTTTATGAACAGATTCAAGCAAAGAATTTCAGGCTTGATCTTTTTTACAGACTTAATGTGGCGGCGATTGAACTGCCGCCGCTCCGCGAAAGAGCGGAAGACGTACCACTGCTTATTGAAAATTTTCTGCGCCTCTTCAGTAAACAATACAACGATGATCTCAAAACCATCTCCCCTGAAGGCATAACGCTTTTAGAACAATATCATTGGCCCGGCAATATCAGACAGCTGAAAAATCTGCTCGAAAGGCTGGTTGTCCTGTCGGAAGACACGACAATCACAGCGGATGATATTTCGCCGACATTACTTGTGCAGCAGCAGATGGAAGGAAAACCGGCGGCAGACAAGGTTGATCTGAATTCCCTCTCCGGCTTATCGCTCAAAGCCATGGAAGAAAAACATATAAAGACCGCTCTAAAGCTGGCAAGCGGCAACCAGAGAAAGGCCGCGCAGTTGCTCGGCATTACCCGGGACACCCTGCGCTACCGCCTCAAAAAAATGACCCCCGGGGAATAGCCCAGGGGGAACAAAGCAATCCAGGTTTACTTCTCTCTTTTCACTTCTCTCTTAACTTTGTGCAGTTCATCGTCGATAATTGCGCTAAATCCCGCCAGGTTTCGTTTTTTGAGACGCCGACCGTTTATAAATATCGTTGGTGTGCCTCTAACGCCGGCCATAGCCCCTTCCCGAATATTCTGCTGAATGGCAAATTGTGTTTTCTTGCTTTTTCTGTCCTGATTAAATTTTTCCATATTCAACTTAAGCCGGCCGGCTATTTCTTCAAACTTTTGATCGCTCAGTTTCCTGTTGTCGGCAAAAAGTTTGTCATGAAACTCCCAGAATTTTCCCTGCTCTTTCGCGGCAAATGCGGCGGATGCGGCGCCCATCGCCATCTTATGGATACTGGTCAAGGGGAAAAACTTGAAAACCAATCTGACATCATTGGGATATTTATCGAGCACCTGCTCGAGCAGCGGCAACAATCTGCCGCAGTATGGTCATTGAAAATCGCTAAAGACCGCCATCACCACCGGCGCATCAGCCGGCCCCTTGAATGGGGCGTCGGCCAGGTTTAAATCAACAATAAAATCAAGAGAAACAACCTGAACCGACTTGGTCTCGCGGTCGGTCAAAAAAAGTTTATCACCTGTGGGCGAGACCGCGATGGCATCCGCGGCCTTGCCCACATTCAACTTATCGGTCAACGCGCCGGCAGCCGAATAAATAAGGACCGTACCGTCGTCGATCAGGACAAAGGTCAGCTTTCCATCAGCCGTGACCGCCGTGTCAAGCGGAGAGCCTTCTATCTGCAAGGTCCGCAGCAGGTTCCATTCGACAGTGGCAAAGGAGCTGCCCGATACGCACAAAACAATTAAGGCAGCCAAAAGAGACAAAAGCGACATTTTTTTAAACATCCAATTCCTCCCAGCTATATTTTACCTGCAAGGTACTTGCAATAATCCACCAAGACTTTTTACCACGACTTAATTACGGATGCCCGTTTTTTCACGATCAACCTGATTTTTTTGGTGGCGAGCCATACCCTGTCAGGCCTGTTACCTTCCAGGCAAGCAAAGGTGGGGTAATAGCTACAGGTACACGGAGACGATAAATCCTTCACAGGTGCGCGGAGATGCAAACAAGGGGATAATCCTTCACAGGTACACGGAGATGCAAAGGGGGGAAGGGATAATCGCCCCCAGGCGCCGGAGATGTACGCAAGCAGAGCCGCCGGCTATACTCCAGTATGCCGGCAGCTCTGATCGCGGACAGATCCGGTGCCTGGGGACGATTATCCCTAGACAAATTTTACGCCGGCCTTATACCCCTCCGGAGACTTTACGGTCCACATAACGACACCCACTTCCGGCAGCTTCTCAACTGTTTTTTTCTTCTTGAATTTAATCAAAAGCCCGGGTTTGAGTGGTAAATCCGTAGATAAGCCTAACCCTGTTTCGCTAAAATCGGTCAATATGCCCTCTGCATCAGAGGGCAAAATATCTCGCTGGGTCAAGACGCCGACAACGGCAAACCTGACCCCGCCGTCATGGTATTTTCTTCTGTGAGATCTTCTTTCTTTTTCCGCGTTCATTATCTTTCCCTTATTCTGGACGCCTGTAACCAGGCTTACGGTTACGGCTTATTTACCTGCGTGTTTCTGTCGTAGCTGCGTTTCCTATGGCATCCCGGCATACAACTTCCACCCGTCTCGGTTGCTTGAAAATTCAAAGGGAGACGCCATTTGCCAAAGGGAACCGTCTCAGCCATTAATTTTGGAAGCCGGCCGGCATGTATCGCATGACATAACTTGCAGTTCTTGCCTCGATTTATCTTATGGACATGCACATAGTGAAGATTCCGGTCCCCATCCCTGAAGCCGGTGGCAAAGGAGGTTTCAGGGAAAAGAAGCAGGGCTCTTTGATGACAGAAAAAGCATAAGCGGTATTCCTCATCGTTGTAACCGACAAAAAGCTTTACCGGAAACTCTTCGATCAGCAGCTGCTCATAATCCGTGCCGTGGGGGTCATGACAGGAGGTACAGACTCCTTCCCTTATCGACCCGTGCAACACCGGTAAATCACGGTTAAAAACGCCATCATGGCAATTAAAACAAAGATCCGCCTCCTTTGCTTGCGTAAGAAGCTTCTTCGTTTTGTTGCCATGCAGCTGATGACAAGCGAGACAATCACCGGCCGCCACCGGCGGGTGGACTGATTTATGGTCCATTATTTCACTGTGACAGCTTGCACAGATATCACCGGCGATCAATCCGAACGTTTTTTTACCTGCAACAGGATGTCCGGTTTCAACGGACTCATGACACTTCCCGCACTCGTTGTCAACTGCGTGAACGTCCTCCCCGTTCAGCATGGCAGTATGACACGCAGCAGACAGACATCCGGCGCCTGCCGGCGCGGGATTAATATATCCCGCGAGGCAGAGACAAAAAAGACACACGCTAAAAAAAATTATCTTCAAACCCTTTTTCATCACCACTATCCTAATTAATCAAGCAAGAATCAGACCAAAAAATTTTATTGGTAAAGGTTCCCGGCCGGAGAATCCGATTTCCGGAAATTCCGGCCACTATACTCTGTTATAGGCAAAAGGTAAAACCTTACCGCCCCTTATCTTCCCAATCACCGACCGTCATACCCGGCCGGCGTCTTTTTTTAAAAAAACTCCGGGCTATAGAAACAGGAAAACGAATCCCCGCTCAGCCTTAATTTTGCGGCATATAACCCGGCCTGTGGGTGTCTACACCCACCGGCCGGGTTATATGCCGACGACATATCAGCCCGGTTTCGAACGCTAACGGATTCAGGTATCATTTAAAAAATACCGGCCCGGCATAAAAGTTCTCTTTATTAGTGGATACACTAATGATATAATGCATTCCGGGTAGCAGCGTCCCGCCGGGGAGCTTGCACCCCGTGATATTTGCCTTTATTTTGGACTCGTTAAATGGCTCTTGGCCGCCGGCCTCTCACCCGCTTTGGTACAATAATATATGGACCACTCCGTTTTCTTTAAAAAAAAAGAAAAAATCGGCACGATACTTCTCCAGCAAGGTAAGCTCCGCCAGAACCAGCTGGATAGAGCATTATCCCACCTGGCGACCGTCCCGCAAAGACTCGGCGAGATATTGATTTCCCTGGGCTTTATCAGCGAAGACGATCTGATAAACGCCCTGGCGGAGCAACTTTCTCTCGCTGTCTACGCCGCCGCACCGGAGGATGATTTCGTCCCCTTTGATATTTCCCGGTTATTTCTACGCGAACATCCTTTTGCCATAGTTAAGAGAGGTGAGGATCAATTTATTCTGCTTGCCGACGATCCCCTGGACGGAGACATTCTGTCGGCGGCCGAACTTTTATCCCCCTCCCCCTTCGAAATTCAAATAACCCATGATTCATATATTAAAAAAATCGTGGATGAATATTACGGCCTCTCCATGGACAACCTTGACGAAGAGGACTTGTCCATCGATGAATCGGATGTCGACAAGCTGAAGGACATGGCCTCTGAAGCGCCGGTAATCAAATATGTCAACAACATGATAGATACCGCCATCACCAGGCGGGCAAGCGATATCCACATGGAGCCCTTTGAAGACGGGCTGCTGATCCGTTTACGGGTCGACGGCATTCTGCATGACTATGAAATCCCGCCGCAGTCCATGCAGGCGGCTATTGTCTCCCGGACGAAACTGCTGGCCGCTCTTGATATAGCGGAACGGCGTCTGCCGCAGGACGGCAAAATATCCATGCGCATTTCCGGTAAGGAAATCGATCTGCGCGTCTCCACCATGCCAACCGTATACGGCGAAGGAATTGTTATCAGAATCCTGGAGAAAGGCAGCATAATTCTGGAATTAAGCAGCCTCGGCATGAAGCCGCGCCTGGAAAAAAGATTTAAGGATCTGATTAAAATTCCCGACGGCATAATTCTGGTTACCGGCCCGACCGGCAGCGGTAAAACCACGACACTGTACTGCGCCTTGAATTACATTAATACCGGCAACAACAAAATAATAACCGTGGAAGATCCGGTGGAGTATCAGCTCCACGGCATAAATCAAACCCAGGTACGGCCGGAAATCGGTCTGACGTTTGCCAAGGGATTGCGCTCCATTGTCCGGCAGGATCCGGACGTGGTCATGATCGGTGAAATCCGCGATCTGGAAACAGCCGAGATTGCCGTACAGTCCTCCCTTACCGGCCATCTGGTTTTCAGTACTCTGCATACCAATGACGCGCTGTCAGCCGTGCTGCGCATGATAGACATAGGCGTTGAACGCTTTCTGATCGCCTCATCTTTACGGGGTATCCTGGCGCAGCGGCTGGTCCGGCGTATCTGCCCGTACTGCAAGGAAAAACGCGGCCCTATTTCCCAGTTTCTGGACCAGCCGCCGGCCGGCGACGATTTCGAGTTGTACCACGGCAAAGGTTGCAAAAAATGCTCCGATACCGGCTACTCCGGCAGGATAGGACTCTATGAATTTCTGACCATTGACGAGGCTCTTAGCCGGGGAATTTCGCAGGGCCTGGACCAAGCCGACCTCAAAAGTATCGCGGAGAAAGGGGGATTTCAAGCCATGTTCGGCGACGGGCTGGAAAAAGTAAGGGAAGGCGTCACCACCTATGCCGAAATTATGCGGGTCAGCAGAGGGACGGGAAATGAGTCTGTTTAAATATACCGCGCTTGACCAGCAGAACACGGTAAAATCCGGGGTTGTCGATGAATTCGACAAGGCGGCGGCCGCCAAGCGCCTCATGCGGCAAGGCCTGCGGCCGCTTGATATTCAACGCCACACCGAGTCAAAAAAATTCTCTTTATCCCTTGATATTTTTCGTAAAAATAAAATAACCAAAACGGATATCGATTTTTTTACCAAGCAGATCGCCATGCTTTTAAATGCCGGCCTGTCCCTGGATGCTTCCCTGCGCGTCATGAAACAGCACAGCCGCAAACCGGCCTTCAAGGAATTCACCGGGCAAATCGAACAAAAGCTGAAGGAAGGCAAATCCTTTTCCCAGGCCCTGGCGGATTATCCCAAATATTTTACCGCCATGTATATCAATATAGCCAGGGCGGGTGAAGAAGGCGGCATTCTGCCGGCCATGCTCATCAAAATATCGGAATATCAAAACACCTTCCAGGAACTCAAACAGTTTATCGTTTCCGCCTCCATATATCCTGTTATCCTCATGCTGGTGGGAATCATCGCGGTCATTATCATGGTGACCACCATCCTGCCCCGCTTTGAAGTTCTTTTTGAAGGCATGGGTCGGCAACTCCCCTTTCATGTCCGGATTTTAATGAGTACGGCAAAATTGGTGACCAACCATCTTTTCCTGGCGGCCCTGCTCCTGTTCGGCCCCCCGGCCGCGCTCATCTATTATTTAAAAACCCAAAACGGCAAAATCCTCTATGATCGTCTTGCGCTCAAATTGCCATTGCTGGCCGGCTTCACAAAAGAACTGGAGACTACAAGGATCTTCAGGACCCTGGAGGTATTGGTCAATAACGGCGTTCACCTGGCCACGGCCCTGAAAATCTGTAGCGGCGTCGCCAATAATCTGGCATTCCAACGACTGCTGCATCGGGCCACGGTTGCCCTGAAAGAAGGCCGCCGGGTAAGCCAGAAATTAAAGGCGGAAAATCTGCTGCCGGATCTGGCCGTCGATCTTTTATCCATCGGGGAAGAATCAGGCCGGGTCGGCCTGGTATGCGGGCAGGTCGCCGATCACTATGAAAAAGAATTGCGGGTCCGCATCAAAAGAATCATTGCCATGATTGAGCCCCTCTTTATCCTGATCATCGCGGTTGTTGCCGGTTATGTGGTTATTTCCATGCTCACGGTGATTCTCAGCATCAATGAAATTGCAGGCTGAACAGACAAAAACAGCAGCATCGACACCTCGCCGACAGGGCTTTTCCTTGCTGGAGTTATTAACCGTTCTGCTGCTGCTCGCCGTTATGGCGGCGGTGGCGGCGCCGTCCACCAGTCGCTTTCTGGAGAATCTCAATTTTAGACGGCATACCCAGAAAATTATGACCACTCTGCGTTACGCCCGTTTGCTGTCGATCTCGAGCGGACACAATGTCCGTGTCACCCTTGCCGAGGATACCGGCGCTGTTTTTCGCATCATGGGCGCCGCGGAAGAATTCAGGCCCATTAATCTTGATCGAGATGAACTTCTGACAATGGATCCGCCGGAGATCATCTATTACCCGGAAGGTCAGGCAACGTCGGCAACCATTACCTTCAGCAGGGCCGAGCGTAAACTGATAATCTCCCTGGATATGTTAACGGCCCTGCCGATTATCGAAGACTCGGCGGACAATCCGTAGCCGCTGACGCATAATATGCTAATCTTTAAGTTAAATTTTACTAAAAATCGGCAGGGTTTCACCCTCTTTGAGCTGCTGGTGGCAGTGGTGCTTCTCGCCATTATTTCCACGATGATCTATTCCGTGTTAAACGTCGGGATAAAATTCAACGACAAAGGTGAAAAGCAGCTGTCAGCCCAGGCCCACGAACACGGATTGCTTGAACTTTTACGCCGGCAGATCAACAGCGCCAGGTATGACCAACGGAAGAACGAGATGCAGATTGCCGTGCAAAACGACATCCTGCGCATCGTCACCCGGCAGCCGCTGATCTACCGAGCCGCCGGCGTGGTGCTGGCCATATACCGTTTTGATGACCGGCACCATACCGTTTATTATACCGAAAAAAGAGACTTTTATAATGTGGACTATGATGAGGGATATGTCCCCGACCAGGCCGACATGCTTGCCCTCACCAAAACGGCACAGCCATTGTCCGTTGTTTACGATGCCGATGAAGGCGTGGTTTTCGCACAACTTGACGGCAAAACCTTCGATTTTCTGCCGAAATGCTGGCCGTCGACGACTGACAAAAAAAATCTGATTGAGGATAATGATGGCTGATAGGCTATTTCGAAATTTACAGCCGGCAGGCTTTACTCTGATGGAAATCCTGGTGGCGGTAATCATTCTGGGGATGGCCTATGTCGCCGTCTTGCAGAATTTTTCCGTTTCCTTGAAAAACATCACGAAATTGGGCGCCAGCAAAACGCGGGTCTTGGAAAATCTGCTGAATTTCGAGGGTGTTCTCCGGGCCGCGGCGGAAGAGCCGACAAACGCGGGCAAGGGAAACCGGCAGACTTTTTATGAGGGCCGAAAGTATCAGTTGGTCACGGTTTCCAATGACGATGACGAATTTATGACATTATTGCTGAGCAAAAACAAGTGAGCCGGCGGCACCCTGTGGACAGTTACAAATACGGGGGTGCGGAGCAATCACGTACCCCGTGAGTTACTTTTTACGATGATTAAACGAAAAAAAAATATTTTCACCCAGCAAGGCTTTGCCCTGGTGCTTGTTATCGTTATCATGCTGCTCGTGAGTTTCCTGGCCTCGCAGCTTATTATGCAGGTCAGGACGGAACTGAAAATAGCTTTCAATACCAAAGCCCGCGCCGCCTCACATTTTTTGTCCGAGGCCGGCGTCAATCTGGCCCTTTTCCGGCTGCTTGACAAGCCGGTTTATATTCCCGGCCTGGATATCACCCCGGCAGACGAAGACTTTCACGAAGGGTATACTTATAAAACATCCTTACCCAAGGGTGAAATCAGCTATTATGCGGTCAACGAATCAGGCAAAATAGACCTGAATACTTCTCCCAGAAGGCTTCTTGAGCTTTTCATGGAATATCAACATATTGACGACGAACAAATTAATACCATCACGGATTCGCTGCTGGATTGGAAGGATACCGACGACCTGCTCCACCTGAACGGCGCCGAACGTGATACTTATCAGCAACTGGACAACCCTTACGAGCCAAGAAACGGCAAAATAGAAGAGCCCGCCGAATTTTTTCTGGTTAATGGCGCCGATGTGCTGGCCGGGCATTTTGACCCGACGACGGTTTTCACCGTTCATAACCCCGGCGGTAAAATCAATTTCAACAGCCTGACCCCGGCAATGCTCGATTTTCTGGTACTGGGCGACCAGGGCAGGAAAAATGCCTACCGGGAGGCCATACAGGAATACAAGGGCCAATTAAGAGCCGTGGCTCGACAAATCATGGGTGATGAACGGTTTGAAGAGATGCGGCCTTATCTGACGTTTAACGCCGACCGCGGTAACAACAAAAGAGGTTATTATTTTATTGTGGCTAACGGCCAGGCAGGTTATTCTTTAAACGAAAAACCGTATGTCGGGGATAATGCAACACAAAACAAGAGGAAAGGCCCCGGAACCAGAATTACCGCGTTGGTCGTCATTAAGGGAAACGGTTTTAAGTATCTGGCATGGAAAGAAGACCCGACATAATACGAAATAAGGGGTAGCGGCACCATTTATGGATGCCTGTACCTCGTAATCAGACTTACGGATAACTTGCAGATAATAATACAGAGAGATGGGATCACCCTGAGCCGGCCGAGGGAATCCGGCGTTGCCGAATTTGTAAACGCCCGGGACACGGCGCTGCTTGGTGAACGGCTGACGGATTTTTGCGTCAAAAACGGCATATCCGCCACCGCGATTCCACTATTTGTCGCGGAAGAATTACTCTTCTCCAAGACCCTGGACCTGCCTCTTAAAACCCCTGATCTGAAAGAAGCCGTCACGTATCAGCTCAGTCTTCTGACACCGTTTACCGAAGAAGCCTGTTTGCATAGCTTCGTCAGCGTCCGGGGCAAAGACGCCTACAGGATAACCCTATATGCCGTGCAGCGATCGCTCATTGATCCTTATATACGGGAGATAACCGGAGCCGGCTATAAAATTGCCGGTCTATATCCCGAGAGTCAGCGTTATGTAAACAAGGCCTGCCGGAAGATAAAATGGGCGCTGGTTATGCCGGGACGATTTACACGAGTCATAATGTTTTCCGGCGCTCATATCGAGGCTCGATTACTCTGCGGCACGGAACCGGATTTTGCCGAACTCGCCGCCGAGGGCTGGACTGAAACCATCTACCATACCTCTCCCCCCGCGGCAAGCGAATTTCTTGACGCCCGGCAACTGTCTTCCCAGCCCCCGCTGCTCAAGGAATATAACATGCTGCCGCCCGTTTTCCTGGGACAAAATTTCGGCCGGCCGGCCATAATCGTCCTGCTCATTCTTAATATGTTGGCCCTGGCGGGACTAGCCGGCGTAAAAGAATACCGTCTTCTAACTCTTGAACGCCATATTGACAAAAAAATTCAGAATATAATGCCGCTGGTCAGGGGCGAGAAGGATTTACGCGCCAGGGAAAAACAATTGGCGGAGGATATAAAGCGTCTGAGGGATATCGGCCGCAATCCTGATCTCATAACATTTTTCGCTAAACTTACCAAGGAGTTACCGGAATCAGCCTATCTGGACCAGATGCGACTGAACCCGAAAAGCTCTGCGATAGAAATCCAGGGCTATACGAAAGACCTCGGCAAATTAACCGCCAAGATACAGGCGCTGGGCGAGGCCCAGCTTAAATCCACCACTCGGCGACGGGATAAAACCTATTTTATTATGGAGATCAATCTGCCATGAATCGCCTTTCGCAGTTGATCAGTCGTTATCGTTCAAAGCATCTGCTGATCACCGTTGCCTTGATTCTCCTTGGCCTGAATATGGTCCGGCTGGCAACCGATCACTATGAAAAGCAGCGGGAAGAAGTATCCAGCAGAATAGCATTGCTTGACCAGTACCAGGTTGCCACCCGCCGACTGGCCGGACTGCGAAGAAGCATCCCACTGCTTGAAAAACAGAAGATACAGTTGGAAAGTTTTCTGTTCAACGGTGAAACGGAGGATAAAATAACTTCCGTTATGCAAATCAAGCTACAGGACCTGATATCCAAGGCCGGTCTTGAAATAGAATCGGTGCGCCCGTTACGGGAAGCAAGCAAAGGCAGTGGATATGGCGAAATCCCAATCAAGGTGCGGCTGTCCGGCGCCTTGAATCAATTTGTCGATTTTCTGGCCGGTTTTTATCGATCCAAGCAACTATTCAAGATTGAAAGTTTCACGCTGAAGCCGTATAAACAGAAAGATTTAAAATTATTTATCGAATTCAAGGGCTATTATAAACTGCAAACAAGCGAACCCAAACCCGACGCCAAGAAAGCTTGACGGCGTCCTTGGCAAACTGTTACATGGTAAGATCACTAATAATTATAAGTCTGCTCCTCTCTCTCTTCTTTTTAGTAAGATGGGATATGGTCGCCTGGCAGAATGACGCAATCCCGGAATTGCCGCGGTCGACGGCGAAAACGAAACGGATCGCTTCCGGCAAATCGAGAAAGGCGCCGTTCTATCCGCCGGTGGCGGCTTCGTTGCCTGATCTTAACAACGGTTATCTGTTTAACGCGGCGCGGGCGTTGGCGGTCGACGGCGAGGGCGACGAAGGCGGCGACGTGACAACGGCGGCAGACGAAACAAACGTCGAAATCACCGATGTGCAATATATAGGCTCTATAATCAGCAAGGAAATCCGCCGGGCCATAATTGCTTTTCCCCTACTGGTTAAGGTCAAAGCGCCGGGCAAGGCCGGCAACAGAAAATCGTCTTATAATTCGCGGCGCCGTCAAAAAACGGTTGGAAAAAGTGAGATGCGCTATAAGCATCTGGGGATGGGCGACACCTTTAATAATTATAAGGTGGTTGCCATAGAGCCTGACCGCTTGATTTTATCAGGCGCCGGCGGCGGCGAAATCATCAAACCGCTGTTTGAGCAGGGCAGAGAACGGCTGGTTCAGCCGCCTTCGTCAACGGTCGGAGGTTCAACGCCGCCGGCGGAGAAAGCCGGCAAACCAAAGCGATCAAAAAGTGTGGTCGTCGGGGGCACGATTAAACAACCCCATGCCGCGGCTAAGGGCAATAAAAAAGCCGTCGGACCAAAAAAAACGCGAGTAAAGCCGCAGCAGGCCGGCAAAACGCGGCGAACGCCGCGGCCCGGGCCGGCGGCGGTCTCCCGCAGCAGAAGTGTTGACTTGACGACCACGGAATAATGGTAAGTGCTTACCGGCGGAGAATTCCGGGGACCGATACCGCTTATTGCCTCTGTGAGGGCTTACGAATACAATAGAATGTAGATATTCAAAGGATAACACATGAAGATTAACGCGCTTCTAATCAGCATACTTTTTTTATTTATATTTACTTGCGGCTGTTCAATGCCCGCGAAGCCCAGACACGACACATGGCTCGACATCTCCCGGATATCCCAAAAAATCGTCAAAAACAAGGAACAGCCCGCTCTGCTGGATGCCGCGCAAGCCGGGGAAAAAGCCGGCGCCGTGCCGGACGCCAAAAATATATCCGCCGACCCGACCGGCGGCAATCCCTATATGAGCGATATTGTAATGCAGCAGTTGACGCACCGGCCCGCCCCGCCGCCGGCCGGCGGGTTGCTGCTTAATTTCGACAACGCCGACATATACGAATTTATTCAGGCGGTTGCCGACGCTCTTAATCTTGATTACATCGTCGAACCTAAGGTCAAAGGCACGGTTAATATCCGTTCCCGGCAAGAGATCCCCGCGGACCAACTCTTTGCGGTTTTCAAGAAGATCCTGAGCATGAATGGCCTGGATATTCAGGACGAAGGCAAATACTACTATATTTTCAAGTCAAAAAAGCCTTCATCAGCCTTGATATACAAAGCCGACCGCGTTGCGGAACTGACGGCTTCACCGCGCATGATCATGCAGGTGATGCCGATCATGCATCTTTCTTCCAAGGAAGTGACGAAGTTAATCGAGCCCTATCTTTCCGAACAAGGCACGGTCTACGATCTGGCCGGCCAGAACACAATAATTATTGCCGATTACGAGACAAATGTCATTGACGCCCTTATGATCCTGTCCAAACTGGACGTCTCGCCCCTGGCGTCGCTCAAGATGAGACTGATCAAGGTAAAAAAGGCCGGGCTGTTCAAACTTTATGGAGAACTTGACGAAATTCTCTCCGCAACTCATGTCAATAAAAAGAATCACGACGGGGTGTCGGTACTTCCCCTGGAGCGGCTCAGTTCCCTTCTCCTGCTGGGGAACAGCGAATACCTGCTGCAAAACACGGAAAAATGGATCAAGGAACTGGACGTGGTTCCCTCCACGGGACGGGACAATATTTATATTTATAATGTCCGCAACTCCGAGGCCACGGAACTGGCGAACCTGGTGGAGAGTCTGATCAGCGCCAAAGGCGCCGCCGGGAAAACATCCAGACCGCCGACAAAAAGCACAAAAAAAACGGCTAAGATAAAAAAATCCAGAACAAGCGTTTCCGCGTCTTACAACGGCCTGAAATTCGCCGGCGCCCCCTTGTTGGTCGCCGACGACAGCCGCAACGCCATTCTGATCCGCGCCCTGCCCGCCGATTATTCCCGCCTGGTCAAGCTGCTCGAGAGACTTGACACCCTGCCCCGGCAAGTTCTGATCGAGGTGCTGGTCGCCGAGGTTACCCTGAACGACAACTGGTCGCTGGGAATAGAGTGGGCGCTGTCGAATAACAAAGTGCGTCTTTTCAACGACTCCGACATCTCCGGCGCTACATCAAAGCCGCGGGGGTTCGATCCGCTGAACTATCCGCATGATTTTTTTGTCAATTCCGCCGGCATATTCAGCACGGTAAGCGACAGTGAAAAATTTCTGGCGCTTCTTAAAACATTTGCCAATGACTCCAAGCTCTCTATCCTTTCATCCCCGCAGGTAATGGTCTTGAACAACGAAACAGCCACCGTCAACGTCGGTGACCAGGTGCCCATTGTCACAACCGAGACCGTTCTGGACGCGGGCGCCACCACGGTTGTAAATTCGGACGGCACAACCTCGGCCACCAACAGAATCGACCGCAACGTACAATATCGGGATACTGGTATAATCCTGACCGTTACCCCCCGGATAAATTATAACGGCGTCATCATCCTGGACATAGATCAACAGGTCAGCAAGGCGGGCGAAAACACATTATCGAACATCAGTTCGCCGTCAATCAGCAACCGACAAATCAAGACTAAACTGACTGTCAAGGACGGCCAGTCAATTCTGATGGGCGGCTTGATTTCAAAAGACGTGAGCCGTTCCGATAACGGTATTCCGTTACTGAAAGACATCCCCCTGCTCGGCTGGCTCTTTAAATCACAATCGGAAACAACCCGCAAAACCGAGCTGATGATAATGATTACCCCGCATGTCATTGAATCGGAAAATGTCCTGGATCAATATGTCGTCGAGTTCAAGAAAAAAATTAATGGATTACGGAAAAAACGTGCAGAATAGCAACCGCTTACATGGCACTAAATCCTTCCGCGGTGAGCCCGGTTCACGTATTACC
>CAYWUR010000012.1:0-13917 GCA_964460745.1 uncultured Desulfobulbia bacterium
GACCTCCGATGCGTACTCCCTGTACGTGAGGAGGACAAAACGGACGAGGTAAGCGCAGACTCCGAAATGGGGTGCAGCTGAATAGTTAGAATGTATTCAACATGTATTATTAAGAATGCCACCCGCCCGCTTTTGTGTCATTTTATAACCCGACATGGCGGCGGCTCCCTCTTTAATCTGACGAATCTCCGCAGAGATAACCGACATCATTCCATTTATTTTAGGAAAAAGCAAACGATTATGCTCGACGACCTCGCGCATCAGGGCAAGACGTTCGCGGAAGAGCGGCAACGCCTGCCAATCCATATTATCCGCCGCAAACAAGTCGGCCAACGCCAGATCAGTATGTTTCGCCTCATCTTGCATAACCTGTAATCTACCGCAATAAAGCTTCGTATCGTGGGGCTGCGCCCGCGCCAGCATTTCCGCAGCCGCGCTTATAAAATCGACAATTGCGCGGTACTGCGCCACCGACTTCTTCAGGAGGTCCGTGTAGTCCATATCAGCACCGCTACAGCCTTGCATTAAAAGGTTTATATTCAGCCGCCTGTTTGTCAACCGTCGCCTGTTGCTGCCCATGATTGATTTTTATGGCCTCCAGCCAGGTCTGCCGCAGATCAATCAACATATCCGAAACCACCTTCAACGGCTGCGGATTAAAGCCAATGTTGGCCCGGCAGAGTTCCCGGCTCATAAAACTGTAAAGCGCGTCCAGATTAGCGGCAATTTCCTGCCCCACCTCGTGGTCCAGCGTGGCGGACAATTCGCTGAGGATGGCTATTGTTTTGTTTATATTAAGATTTCTTTTTTCCGGATTCCTCTGGGACATCGCCGACATGGCCTGCTCAACGAAACGAATCGCCCCGTCATACAACATAACGAGAATCTGTTCAGGGCTGCTGGTAGCTATCTGATTATTGTGATATTGATTAAGGTAGGCGTTCATTATTTGCTTCCTATTTTACTGAGCATGTTCATCTGCTGCGTCAAATAGCTACTCTGCGAGTTCATGGAATTGACAAGCTCTTCCAACGCGGAAAACTGGGCGCGCAATGTTTTTTCCCGCTTCGTCAGACGGTCTTCCATCCTGGTTATATTAAGATCGATCCTTTTGGTGCCGTCGTCGGTGGTCTTTTTACGGGTGACCATAAAACCATCGATCGAGTCGGTCACCCCGTCGAGATAATCGGCGAACTGGCTGAAAATCCCGGTCACCCCGGTCTCTCCGATCAGAAGTTTATCCACGCTCGTAAAATTATCGGTTATGGCGGCGCTTAAGGTAGTGCTGTTGGTCTGTAGCGTACCGTCATATTGACTGGTGGTAATACCCAGCTGAGCAAAATAATCAAAATTTCCCGTGCCGTTCACCGCGGTTACCAGCAAGGTCTGCAAAGTGCGTTTAGTGGAACGGAACGCGGAATCGGTTCCCCAATCCGCATCCGACTGCGCGGCGATAAAATTAATCACGTCATTGTACTTGGAGACAAAGGTGTCGATTTTGGCCTGCACGGCATCCGCGTCAACGCCGACATTTAAATTCGTCGTCTCGCCGGCGGTGTTAACCTTATTGAGGGTAAGGGTGACACCGGGAACCGCGTCGGTAATGGTATTGCTGGTGCCGGAAATGGAGATGCCGTCAACAACGATGGCAGCCAGCTTATTGATCTGCGTGTGCCCGGAAGGATCGAAGGTAATGCTGCCGGTGGAGGTATTAACCGTCACGGACGTGGAGGCGTCGTCACCGGTCAGCACCAGCCGATAGCCGCTGGTCGAGCCGTCATTAATGATTGAGGCATTGACCCCGTACGTGGTGGCGTTTATCGCCGCCGCCACATCGGTCAACGAGGCGCTGGCGTAATTGATATCCGGATTGGCGCCGATTTTTATCGTGCCGGTCAGGTTTGCCGTTGTCTTATCGGCAAACCCCTCAACGCTGGCATCTTTCTGGAGCTGGGCAAGGCTCTGAACCTCAATCTCATAACTACCCGCCACGGCGGAACTGCTCGCAACGGCATCAACATAATCCGTCGAGGCAAGGGAAGCGGAGTAAGAACTCAGCTCAGCCGTGGTATCTATATCCTCGACAGCGGCAAGCAGCGCCTTGAGCTTGGTGTCAAAATCGGTAAAGGCCTGTTGCCGGCTGGCCAGATATTCCTTGTCTTTTTTCAGGCGGTCAAGCGGCTGCTGCTCAATCTTCATGAGCGCGCTGACAATACTGTCGGTATCAAGGCCCGTGGCCAGTCCGCCGAATGTAATTGACATGGCTTACACTCCCACCGCGCTCAACTGAATTTATCCACGAGGTTACCGTGGAGTTGCTTCAAAGTTTTGCCGGCTTTAAGCAATTCTTCCGGAGGGATCTGCCGAATTTGTTCGCCGGACTCGGCATCGACAAGATGAATAACCAACTTGTCAACATCATGATTATATTCAAAATGCACATTGTAACGGCCATTTTCCGTTAACTGCTTAACAGAGTTAAGCAATTCTTCCGGCTGAATGCCGTGCGCACTTGAATCGGCGGACGCCGGCGCCGTCTGATCCCTGCCGCGATCCCGATCCATACTTTCGGTTGCCAGACGTTCTCTCGGCGTAGCCAGGGCCGCCACGTTTGCAGATTCAACTTTCATGATCAACCTCCCTTACATAACGTAAAAACCATGTTACCCGCTTATATCGGGATGGACGGCAGTACGCCGCCCATCCCGGCTTTCAAAAACCGGACGCCTTGCTATTGGAGAAGCGACAAGGCCAGTTGCGGCGCCTGGTTGGCCTGCGCCAGAATGGCGACGCCGGCCTGCTGCAGGATACTGCTTTTGGTCATATTCGAGGTCTCCTGGGCGATATCCGCATCCAGGATACGGGACCGGGCAGCGCTCAGATTCTCGGAAACGTTATTCAGGTTGGCAATGGTTGATTCAAAACGATTCTGCACGCCGCCAAGGGTACCGCGGATGCCGTCTACCGTAGTCATGGCGGTGTCAATAGCGGAAATGGAACTTTGCGCGCCGGCAGCCGTGGTGATAGCCAGGCCGCTGATACTGAGAGAATTGGCCGTTGCCTCGGCGATCGTTATCGTGATGGTCTGACTGGCATTAGCGCCTACCTGGAAGGCCGCGCCGGTGGAGGCAAAACCGCCGGACAGCAATGTTTGGCCATTAAAGGAAGTGGTGCTGGCGATCCGGTCGACCTCAGACCGCAGCGCGGAAAACTCGCTGTTGAGCGAGGTCCGGTCGGCAGTAGTGTTGGTGCCGTTGGCGGACTGCACGGCCAGCTCACGCATGCGCTGTAGAATATTGGTTGTTTCACCCAGGGCGCCTTCAGCGGTCTGGGCGAACGAGATGCCGTCATTGGCGTTTCTGGCCGCCTGGTTCATGCCGCGAACCTGAGCGGTCATACGATCGGAAATGGCCAGACCGGCGGCATCGTCCCGGGCGCTGTTGATCCGCAGGCCGGAAGCAAGCCTCTGCATGGAAATAGCCATTTTGTTCTGGGATTTGCCCAGATTCCGCTGGGCGTTAAGGGAAGCAATGTTGGTGCTAATAACTAAAGCCATTATTTTTCCTCCTTGAAAGGTAATTAACGGGCATCCTTGCCCTGATTGTCTACAGACCTGGTAAAACGCGGGAAATCTTTACTGTAAAAGCCTCACCTCCTTTTTATGGTTGCCCCGCTGCTGTTTTATTGCAAACCGCACTATTTTCGTATTAGTATTGCTATCGACACTCTCACCCCGTATCTTTAGTTTTTTTTAACGATTGCCGGGAAAGTCCGGATTATGACCGAAAAAAATATATTGGCCGCGACAACAGCGCATAATAAATATTTCGAGGATAATCGCCTTATTATTGTCAGGCGGTGGCCGGAGGTCTGGAATATTATCGCGACGGCACGGCCGCCTCGTGCCGTTGAGCTGGACGGCACAGGCGCGGCGACCAGCCTCAAAATCAATGGCATTCATCTTTGCAGTTGTTACGATCCCGCCGGGGAAGCGCATTTACAGGCAAATCTCGTGCCGCCGCGGCAGCCGATCGCTTGGCTGTACGGCGTCGGCGGCGGTCATTTGGCCGATGTACTTCTAAAAAGGCGCTCCCTGCGCCGATTATATGTGGTTATAATGAATGACGGCGTATTTCGCGCCGGCCTTAACTGTTTTGATCACCGCTCTTGGCTGAAGGACGCCCGCGTGCAACTGATAAGGGGAGAAAACTTAAACGGTATCCGCCTGCCGTTTGCCGTTTCGCCGGCCGACTTGAGTCTGACGGATGATTCCAATGCAAGACTCCGCGACCAGATTATGCTGGAAATGAACACCCCTTATATTAATCTCTGCTTCCGACGCAATGAAAATTTTATCAAACAGATAAAAGCAAACCATGGACCGGCCGGCAGAGACGGTGATGTAGCTGCCCTGTTTAACAGTCGAAAAAAAGAAAAAATTATGGTGGCGGCGGCCGGCCCGACTCTGGAGGATTGCTACCCGCAGCTGCAAAACAGAGGCGCGGCTTGCCTCATTGCGGTTGACGCGGCGTTAAAACCCTTGCTGGATAACGGCATCAGCCCCGATATTGTCGTATCTATAGATGGGATCAGGGAAACCATATTTAAGATGTTTGATATAGACTTAAGCCGATGCGGCTCCACCCCGCTGGTTTATTTCCCGGTTGTGCATCCCGATGTACTGACAAAATGGCCGGGGCCCAGATTTACGGCATATTCCGACAGTCCGGTTTATGACGAAATCAGCGAAAAATACCCCAAGGCGCACTTATTCTCCGCCGGCACGGTAACACATGCCTCTGTCGATCTGGCGGTAAAAATGGGCGCCGAAACCATACAATTATGCGGTCTGGATTTTTCATGTCCTTATAACCTGTCGCATGTGCGCGGCGCCGTATTTTCCTGCACACTGGACACGGCGGCATTGCCGGCATGGGCCGTTAACGGCAATGGGGACAAAATCGGCAGTTACAAAAATTTAATTGGTTACCTGCGGGACATGGAACATTATATCGCCGCTCACCCCCGGGTGCGCTTTATCAATATGAGCCGCCAAGGGGCAAAAATCAAGGGAGCGGGATATGCCGACGGATCAGGCGGGGACAATTATGCGGGATAATAACAACATACAAGATTACCGGGCAGAGGCTATCCGTTCTTTTCGCCTTGGCATGAACGGGCAAGCCAGCGAGTCCCTGGTTAAGTTTATCGATTGCCTGACGTCGGCACTGCAAAAAAACGCGGCAGCTCTGGGAAGTGCCGAAACGCATTTGATAAATGCCATATTCGAAGCGCAATCCAGGGGAGATTATTTATATCTGGCCGACCTTCTGGAGTACGAGCTGCCCAAAACCGACTTTTAAGGAGTTGTTAGCGGTCAACAAACCACACCTCATGGGTTAAACACCACGGGATGTGAGCATTTCAGGGGCGCCCATCTCGGCAAGCAGGGCCTTTGCCGTTTTATTCCGAGGATGCAGGGTAAGAACGTGATTGAATATCAGCCGGGCGCCCTCCTCGATATTCATCTCTTTCTGCAGTCTGCCCAACTTCAACATGACCACCAGGTCCCCTGGAACCCTTTCAAGATAATCAAGGTAAATATCGACCGCCCGGTCGACAGCGCCCGTCAATCGTAACATCTCGGCATATTGCGGCATGTAAACCGGCGAGATCGACGCCAGACATTCAAGGGCGACCAGAGCATTATCCATATCACGCAAACCTAAACTGATGGACGAAACCCGCCGCAAGACCTCCTCCAGAAGGGGTCCGGGCGTTACAGTCATGAGACGCTGATATTCATCCAGGGCGTCGGCCGGCCGGTTTTCAATTTCAGCAATATAGCCGCCGGCAAGATGAAAAGCATTCACGAGATCCGAACTGTTGTGTTTTTCAAGAATATCCGCCAGTTGCCGCAGACCGGCCAAATCCCGACGATTAAACAGAAAAAAAGCCTTATACATGGCGTTGGCGGCATCATCCCGTTGTTTACCTTTCTGTATTCCGGCTAAAAAGTCTTCACTTTCCATGCTGTGCCGGAATTCTTCTTCCAGCATGCGTATTGTTTCAATAAACGCGTCGGGCGGTTGTTGAAACAGATCTTGCCGCCGAGTTTGCCAGACCAATACGCGACCCGGCTGCTTATCTTCCCGTAACTGTTTAAATATAAGGTCGAAATCCGGCGCCTCCTTTTCTTCCTCCAGACGGGCCTTAAACCGGATTCTGGCCTGCTTGATCAAATCGGCCAGACCAACGGCGCTGTCACGATAAGATTCATAGTAAACCCTGCCGGTCCTTTCAATCTCCTCATCCGTCCACTCTTTGTCCGGCTCGACCCTGGTGATTTTAATAAAATTTTTAATACCGTATTTTTTTACCGCTGAAACAAGCCCCTTGTATTTTGTGTTAAGGGTCTTTTCAATTTTATCCATCCGTTTTTTATATTTGAAATCAATCCGCCTGCCGTTACGGCCGAACAAACCATCGTTACACCTAAGCCCTTCAACGGCGAGTTTTTTGATATGCTGCAACTGCCAGAATACGCGGGATAGTTCATTAAGCGCGGTCTGATAATATTCCCGGCGCGAATCAGTTGTTTCAACCGGCAATGCCTGGGCGAGAGTACAGGATGCCTGCTCATGCAGCGGCTCAATTTCTATTTCATCGACCGCCATAAAGGTCACATTCGGTATTTTCGCGGCACCCGCGGCCGGGTTTATTGTCCGGCAGCCGTCGGCCGCCGCCGTTGCCGCCTGCCCGCCCAGGATATCGACCGCCCAGGCAAAGGCAAGGTTCGTATCCGCTGGCCAACCGCCGTTGGTTTCGACCTGGGTGCCTTCCTCCATAAACTGCGGACCAGCCTTAAATTCATTACTGCCTTTGGCATGGCAATAGCCGGCCCGGCTGAAACACAGATCCACGCCGCCCAGAATTATTTGCGCAAACCCCATTTCCACCGCTGCCGCGAATGCCGTATTGGTCACCGTCGGCCCCGGATCAGGCAGAGTTTCCTCATTTAACGGCGTATTCCACGGGAAACGCTTCCCGACATATACACTTTTGCCGCGCCACTGCCCCAAAAGCCGGGGCGCGGCATGATAACTGTTGACAAGCAGAGAATTTCTCCACAACTCGAGCATCTCCCGACTGACATCAAAACTTGTATCATATGGATCTATGCTGAAAACAATATCCGGCGCTATCTCCATTTCCAGAAGGCGGCGCGATATTCTCGAAACAGCCAGTACCACGACTTTATCACGATTAAGCGCCAGCCACGGGAAAATATCGTCAAGCGACGGGCCGCCCGCCAGAAGCACCGCGGTTTTACCTGAGAACAGACCCTTAAGACAATTGGCCGAAATACGGTTTTCAGCAAGATTGGCAATCTGGGTTTCAAAAAAAGACTCATTACCTATGCCGCCGTTAACTTCCCAGAAATGAAGATTCGCTTCCTGGGATACCCGCCGATAAAGTTCTCGGTATTCCGCCAGATGCGAATCTTCCGCGGCAATGGACTTGATAACATCAATGCTGTTTAAAAAAATATACTCATTTAAATGGAATTCCGTCGCCCTGTCGAACCAGTCCTCATATGAAACGCAGCTTATTCTTGAATCAAGCCGGTTCCAGTCGACAACTTCACCGATCCTGCTCAGCACGCCGGGCAACTCTATGAACAAAAACCGGGAACCGGTCGGAATTGCCATATCATGCACATAATTAATCAGCAACCCGGAATCAGTGCCGATGAAGATATGCAGCGTATTTTCCCTGCCTAAATTTTCGCCGTAACGGGAGGCATAAACGGCCTCTGAACCGCTACCGTTGAAAGACTCCCTGTTGACCGGATACAGGAACCTGTCGCCAAAGGCGTTCTCGAGAAAAGGGCCAAGGGTTTCCGTCGATTCAAAGTCGTCCGGCAAGCGGTTGCTTTGCGGTTGATAATCCGTCATCTCAAATTTATCCTGGTTTGACTGAAATCACACTTCATTACAAGGCCTGCTTTCCGGCAGGCTCCTGACTGGGCAGCGGTTGCCGACTTGAATATGGACCCTTGTCCAGAACAACCTGAATCGCCCGATTGGTGCGGGGGGCAAATAAAATCGGCGCGGCCAGATTTAAAGTAACATGCTGGTCAGGCGGAACGGTTACTATCGCCAGCGCAAAGCAATCATCATTTTCCGATATTCCCAACCTGTCGCGGTCGTTCTTATCAGGGGCCACTCGGTATTCAAGAAAAAAATTAGTTGGATCGGTGAGTACAAAAGCGACTTGCGGGTCTTCGATGCTTTGTATCCAGAACAAGGGGCCTTCTTTCTTGTTGGGAATAACAACGAACTTCCGCAGGGGCTCGAACCCTATCAAACCTTCCGGAAGGCAAAGAATTTTTGCGGGATCGTATTCGATCTCCCCGAAGCGACTGTTTGCAATTTTTTTCACGGCTTGCGTTTTTTGCCGCCGGTAGTCAGATTCAACGCATTCAGATCGGCAATATTCCACTTGACGGCCTCCTTGTTTTCTCGGCATATCCGCTCGTAAACTTCCTGACGGTATATTTTCTTTTCCGGCGGGGCGTCAACACCGATACGAATACCGCCCCCCTTTATCTCAATGACACTGACGATAACATCATCGCCAATGACTATCCCTTCTCCTGCTTTTCTGGTCAACACCAGCATAACGCCCTCCCTGGCTTTTTTACCGCTCACATAAAATCAAGAATAGACAAATCGGAAATTTTAGCGGTCACGTCCAAGGCGGCCTTGAGAGCCGTCTGCTGCTGGGTCATGTCGTTAATGGTTTTCAAGATATCGGCGTCTTCATACCTGGACCGCATCTGCTGCAAATCTATCTGTATGCCCTGCATATGATCCATGGCGTTTTCGATCCGCCGGGCATAACCGCCCATCTTATTGCGCAGCATCCTGCTCTGGTCGGCGCCGGCATCCAGGGCGTCAAACTGCCCCTCAACCGCGGCCTGATCGTTGGCGCGCATCGCCGCCTCGATCTTGGTTAAAGCAGCAAAAAGATCAACGCCGCCGGCATCTGGCACCCCATCGCCATCGGCATCACCCAGAAACACACTGTTACCGGTCAGATTAACCTGAATTTTTTCACCCGGAGAAATTTCCAGGCTGGTGGTCCGGGCGTTCGCCGAATCAACATTAAAAAGCACGGGGAAGGTGGACGGGTCTGTTGGATCATAGGTGGCGGCGGAGTACGAAGAATTCACGGTAAACGGCTTGGTATCTTCCTCAAAGCCGGCGAATATATATTTGTCATCGACCTTGGCGTTCGCCGTGTCAAGCAACTCGGACCTGAGCTGCGCGACCTGATCGGCCAGGGTTTCACGCCCCCGGTCGTCAAGTGCGCCATTCCCCGAGCTGATGGCCAACTCCTTGGCGTTGACCATAATATTGGCAATATTATCCATATAACTGTCCAATGCCTGAATTTTATCCTGGGCAACCCCCATGGTTTTTAAATATCTGTCATTGGCCTTGATTCTAGTCCTGGCATCCAGGACTGGACGGATAGCGGCTGGATCGTCGGACGCCTTGCTGAGTTTTTTCCCGGTGGCGACCGTCACCTGTAGTTTTTGCAGCCGTTCGCTCATCCTGTTTATCTGGAGCTGCAGTGTTCGGTACGTCGCACCCAGTACAACCTTCATAATCGTTTACCTCATGTAACTACTCATTGGGGGAAGACTCTAATTTGCGTAATACCCCATAATTGTAACCGCTTACAGGATGCCGGAGATGCAGATAGCGAGCCTGCGAGACCTTCGAGGCATCGTCCTGTAAAGCGTACTTTCCGTACGTGAGCAGGGCGATAACGCAGCAGGTAAGCGACCAACGGGGAGACTCCGGATTCGGTGTCCTGTGAGCGGTTACTACCTCATAACCTCTATGAGATTGCCCAGCAGGCTGTCGACCGTGGACATAAGCTTGGCGGCCGCCTCATAGCCCCGCTGGTATTTAATAAGGTTGACCATCTCTTCCTCGAGAGAAACGCCGACCGTTCCATCACGGAGATTCTGTAGTTGCGTCAAGGCGTCTTCCGACCCGCCGCGCGACAATTCATTCTGATTGGCGGCAACCCCTATCCTGGCCGCAATATCTCCGTAAAATCCGACAAAAGACGCCTCGCCATTTACCGCCTTCTTATCGCCGAGGTTGGCGATCAACTGCGCGTTGGTATTATCGCCCAAGGCATCGCTTGTGCCGGCGGCAATCTCATTGACGTCCTGAATCTGCACGGCTATGGCGCGACTCGCGTCCGCCGCCGCGGCCAGAGGCGTAAAAAAAGAACGGCCAGTCACGCCATCAAGGCCCATGCCTGCTTCATGCTGCGCATTAACCTCCGAAACCAAGCTGTAAGCAAGTGTATCAAAATCGTCCCGCAAGGGATCGGCAAAATTGTCCCGCAGGCCTACCAAGCCTTTCAACTCGCCACCTAAACGATCGGCAGTCAGTTTAACGTCGATTGCGCCCACCTTGACCTGCACATCCAGATCGTTGCCAGCCATAACTTTTTCCAAAGTGATGGCCTTGTTGCCGCTTACCAGAGAGATTCCATCCGGCAGCTGGATGGAAACCATGCCGCTTGGCTCCTCATAACTCTTAATACCGAGGGAAAAAGACAATTCATCCAGCAGCTGATCGCGCTGGTCACGAAGCGAATTAGCCGACTGGCCCGACAATTCGATGCTGGCAATATCATCATTTAATCCCGCGACCTTCTGAAGCTTTATATTAACGTCATCAACCTTTGAATACAGGCTGCTGTTAATATTCTGATAAACATAATCAAGGTCCGTACTGGCGGTTTGAAATGCATTGGCAAGGATATTGCCACGCTGGATCACCATACTGCGCTCTATCTGGCCGCTGGGATTCGCAGCCAGTTCATGCCAGGCACCAAAAAACTGATCAACGCTGCCGGACAGGCCATTCTCGTCAAAACTGAAAACCCGTTCCAGTTCCTGCAAAACGCCGGCCTTACCGCTTTCCTCGCCGAAGGTTGCGTTTCTCGTCATAAGCTGGCGGGCCAGAAACACATCGTGCTCACGTTCAACGCCGGTGACCGTAACCCCGTTGCCGATAAAAAAACCCTTAAAATTAAGGGTCGGGGAAGGGGTAAGCGTCGCCTCCTGCCTGGAGTAACCGGGCGTATTAACATTGGCTATATTATTGCCGGTAATTTCTATTGTTTTCTGATTTGTAAAGAGGCTGTTCTTTGAAATATTTAAGACATTGGTAAGTCCGCTCATCTCAAACCTTCCCCGATAGAATCCGCCCGCCAACCCGGCTGGAGACAACATCGCCCCCCGCGCCGTAGACGGCGGGAGCGGTCTGCTTGCCGAAAAAAAGCATCGATTCCCTGATCCAGTTGAGCGCGGCCCAGAAAAGATAGGCGTTACGTCGATTTTCCCGCCGTATTGTTTCAGCAAGATCCCGATCCCGCGGGCTTAATTCCTCAACCGTACCCAAAGCAAGGATAAGCTCTTCCTTTTCCTTGGTGGCAGCCATCATTTCCTCCACGGCAAGGGCCTTGGCACACTCCCGCTCCCGCAGAAGAACGGCTTGCAGGCGAACAAGCAGATCATGCCGGGATTGTTCAGCCATATCTTATCGCCTCTCAACGAGAAATTTCAAAAGGCTGGCAGCCACTTTTTTCAGATCAGGCTGATAGTTACCGGCGGCGATCTGCTCTTTAAGAGCCTGCACCTTTGCCGCCCGCGCCGCGCCGGCAGGCGGCGCGGGCCCACTTACCTTCTGCAAAACCGCGGAAAAACTAACCTGATCGGCAACCGGCGTTTTGCCTTTCTGTTTAAGGGCCTTGGGAGCCTGTGACCTTTTGGTCTCTTTAACCGGCCCAAAGCCTTGGTCTCCGGGAAATTTTACGCTCATAATCCTCACCATCTTGACGTTCTTTAACTTCCGCCTAACTGTCGTATCGGCAAAAAAACCAGCAAAACAAAAAGTTTATACTTCTTGTTCCCTCTTTAATACTTTAATATTATATCGGCGTTCAAATCAGGTAACTTTAGAAAAAAGTCAATGGGAGGCAGGGGCGAGGATACCGACAGCTTTTCGGAAAAAAAGGCTGCCTGGTATTATTTTTTATCGGGCGTCTCTTTCTGTAACTGCTCGAAAAGAGACGCGGCAATGCCGACACTCTGGGTGCCGGCTAACTCTCGTGCGACTTCCTGATCCATCATCTCCTCAAAAATTTCCGTATCAAGGCCCTTGTCAAGAAGTCCGCCATCCGACACGGTTGCCCGCATGCCCTTAAACATGGATTGAATAAAAATGGCCTCGAACTTCTGGCAGACCTCGCGCAAAGCCGCCGGATTTTCACGATCGGTCGAATTTGCCGGTGACGGCGTGGAAGCCAGTCCTAAAAATACCGATGGATCAATATGGAGGTTCATAGAAAAAATTATCCCGTAGGAGGTTAGAGAACCACTAGCTCGGCATGCAACGCGCCGGCCGCCTTGATTGCCTGGAAAATTGCGATCAGATCGCGGGGGGTTGCGCCAATGGCATTTAAGGCGCTTGCCACATCGCCGATGCTTACCCCCATATTCATTACCACCAGGTTGGATTTTTCCTCGGTGACCTGAATACCGGTATCGGGCACAACGGCAGTATCTCCGCCTCCCAGAGGATTTGGTTGAGAAACCACGCTGGTTTCCTTGATCACCAGGTTAAGATTGGCATGGGAGACGGCGACAGTCGACACCCGGACATCTTCGCCCATGACAATTGTGCCTGTTCTCTCGTTGACAACAATCCTGGCCATTGCGTCGGGCTTAACATTCAACCCTTCCACTTCCGCAATAAAATCAATAAGCCGGTCACGGTAATCCAAGGGAATAAAAACCGTCAGACTGCCGCTGTCAACAGTCTGCGCCAAATCTTGAGAAAAGTGACGGTTGATGGCGGCCGCCATTCTGGAAGCCGTTGTAAAATCGGCCTGCATCAACCGATAGGGCAGTTTCTCGCCACCGCGCAACGCAAAAGGCACCTCCCTTTCCACCAAGGCGCCATTGGGGATACGACCAACAGTTGGATGATTTTTCTGCACAGTGGCGGCTTTGCCGCCAAAGGCGATAGCGCCTACCGCCAGCGCCCCCTGGGCGACGGCATAAACCCTGCCGTCCGGGCCCTTCAAGGGCGTCATAAGGAGACTGCCGCCGACCAGGCTTTTAGAATCCCCCACGGAAGAAACCAGAACGTCGATAGCGTTGCCGGTTTTGGCAAAGGGTGGTAACTCGGCCGTCACGATAACCGCGGCGACATTGTTAACCTTGACCTTGCTTTTATCAACATTTACCCCCAGACGTTCAATCATATTAACCAACGACTGGACGGTGAATTCCGTGCCGGCACTGTCACCGGTACCGTTTAAACCAACCACCAGGCCATAGCCGACCAAGGGATTGTTCCGCACGCCCTCCAGGCGGGCAATATCCTTTATCCGCGCGCCCAGGCAGACAGCCGGCGAAATTAATAATAAAAAGACGGCGAGGGCCGATTTTTTCCGCAGTATTCTAAGCATATTGATTCATCTCATTAAAAAGGCCAGATATTATCAAGTATGCGCACCATCCATCCCGGCCGCTGTTTGTCGCTGATAACCCCCTTGCCCGTGTAGGAGATGTCGGCGTCAAGGATGAGGCTGGAATCCACAATGTTCCGTGGAGAAATGTCAGTCGGTCGGATTATGCCGGAAAGTCTGATAAACTGGATTTCTTTATTGACCGCCACACTTTTCTGTCCTTCAATCCGCAAGTTGCCGTTCGGCAGGACCTCCACGATGCGCGCCGTCAAGGTGGCGACCAGATCCTCCTTGCGGATTGTCGTGCCGCTGCCCTTAAAATTATTTGTAAACCCGTCGTTGGTT
>CAYWUR010000013.1:0-13677 GCA_964460745.1 uncultured Desulfobulbia bacterium
ATCGGGGTCACATCCGACCAGCGGTGAGCATGGCGGTGAAGCGAGGAGAGAATTCAGTACGCCAAGGGCGCTTCTTTCAGGGCGAACCTGCTCCGGCCCTTACGCGGGCTTAAAAAACATCAGCCACAACTGGCAGATGATGATGCTGATAATCATGAACGGAAAGGCTGTTTTCATGAAGCCGATAAATGATATCTTGTAGCCCTGCGATTCGGCGATACCCATGGTGACGACATTGGCCGACGCGCCGATGATGGTGCCGTTGCCGCCAAAGCAGGCGCCCAGCGCCAGGGCCCACCACAGGGTGTTGCCGGCGCCTGGAATAACCGAACTCAGATAGGCGACGATCGGCAGCATGGTGGCGGTAAAAGGAATATTGTCGACAAAGGCCGACATGATGGCCGCCACCCAGAGAATCATGGTCATGGACATCATAAAACTGCCGCCCGAGACCTTTAATATCCAATCGGCGACCACGGCCAGCAGGCCGACCTCTTCCACCGCGCCCACCAGCAGAAACAGAAAGATAAAGAACATTAATGTCGGCCACTCGATATCTTTTTCAATCATGTGCAGCAGATCAACCTTGTTGGTAAGCAATGCGACCGTGGTCAGGATGCTGGCGCCGGCCAGGGCCGCGACGCTTACCTCCATGTGCCAGTAGCCGTGAGAAAGAAAGAGAAAAACGGCGAGGCCCAGGATTATCATGCCGTAAGTAAGCAGGACATGATCGTAGATTTTATATTTTTCCTTCAACTCGTCGGTAAATTCCTTAACATTACTCACCGAGGCCTGTGATATTGCATAGGCCTTGCCCCAGACCAGTTTGGTGAAAATGAACATTACCGCCAAGGTCACCACGCAAAGCATGGCCAGTGCCGTTACAAAGTGCATAAAGGTGAGGCCGGCGTACGAGCCGATCATAATATTGGGCGGGTCGCCGATCAGGGTGGCGGTGCCGCCGACATTGGAGGCCAGAATCAGGGGGATGAGAAGATAGAGCGGGTTAAGGTTGCAGGAAACCGCGATTTCGATGGCCACGCCGGTCAGCAGCAGCATGGTGGTCACATTATCGAGAAAGGCCGACGTGACGGCGGTAAAAATCATCAACAGCATCGTGAGGAGAAAAATTTTGCCCTTGGCCAGCTTATAGGATATGTAGGCGCACCATTGAAACACCCCGGTATTCTTGAGGATGCCGACAATAACCATCATGCCCATCAACAGAAAGATGACATTCATGTCAATGGCGGCGATGGCTCGTTCAAAAGAGAAGATGCGGTACTCCGGGTTGACGGTGCCGATAGTATAGGAAATCAGCAGCATGAGAGATGCGCCCAGCATGGCGGCCACGGTTCTATGTAAAAGCTCAAAGGCAATGAGGACATAAGCTAGAACGAAGACTACCGTGGCTATCCAGAAAGCCGGCCCCAGTTGGCGGTCTAGAGAAATGTTTTCGGCGAGATAGTAGCGACCGTCCTTGCCGGCAAAATCCCGCGCCGTAAAATGTAGGGTCTGGTTTGCAAAGCTGGTTTTGCGGACCTCAAGTTCAAAGGCGGCGTTATACATGGCGCCGGGTTTGACCGTAAAGTCGGTCACATAGTGCCCGTTGTGGGCGGTTTCCACGTGGGCGACGTCTTGGCCGTCCTGCCGGATGGTGATATTGGCCTCGCCGATCGGTTCATGGTGGGAGTCGAGGATGGTGCCGGAGATAGTGACCTGCTCTCCTCCTTCAACGGCAATCGCCGCCCGGGAATTGTCGGCGCCGTGGCCGGCCAGGGCCGGCGTGATCAGAAATAGTAAAAGGGCTGCGGTAACGGGTGCAATAATTTTTAAGATGCGCATAACGTCATTTTCCCCTCGGTTTATAGCAGTTTTTCGTGTTCGTTTGCCTCGTTCGTTTGATCGAAATTTTGTAACTATTCAGCTGCACCCCATCTCGGAGTCTGCGCTTACCTCGTCCGTTTTACCCTCCTCACGTACAGGGAGTACGCATCGGAGGTCAAAACGAACGAACCTGGGGCACATCTGTAAAGTTACGGTTACGAGTTTAGGATAATTTGTTGCCTTTGCTGAATAGTTACGAAATTTTTTCTATTCCACGTCGCCGGCCTGCTCAGGTCCCATTTCAGTGACAATGCATTTTTTCTTGTTATTGTTTGGCAAAGGTGTAGTCTTTGCCTGTTATGAACGATCAGGTTTTTTATATCCGCTCACTGACGGCGCAGAATCTGATAATGGGAATTATTACGGCCCTTCTCGCAATAATTCTGTTTCGGACTCTTGTTAAAGGCCGATTCCGCCACGCAGCAGCGACGTTTGTCTGGAGTGCGATAGTATTATGGTTTTTTAACGGCCCCCTGTGGGGCTTCAGCTCCGTCACCGTAAGTCGGGCGGGCCTGCGAATTCACTACGGTTTTTTGTCATTTTATAAAAACACCAGATTGCCTCCTGATACTAACTGGGAGATCCATGTTTATATGGGAGGCCTCAGGAGAAGCAAGAAGCTTTATTATTTTCAACTGGCGGATCATAAAAGTTTGAAGGTGCGAGGCCTTGAGCATCTGGCCGGCCTGCAGGATCTCGGCGCGGCTATTGACCGTTTAAACGACAAAAGAATGGGCAAGCTGGACAGACGCCCCGTGAATATCAGATGATTTTTCGGCAGCCTTCCGCATTATTCGGGAGAACATACGTCGTCGGCGGTCTCTAGGAGTTCACCGAAAATATCCAGGATGCGCACTACGCCGACAATCTTTTCGCCGCGCGTCACCAAGGGTTGCCGGACGTTTTCCTTAAAGATTACATAAACGGCCTTGTTGATTGAGTCATCTTCCCGCAGAAGCGGGTGAACAGGGGCCATGATCTCTTTTGCCTTTTTGTTGCTTTCCTGTCTGACCAGATCACAAAAGGTGTTATGCAGCCATTTGAAGCGTTCCTGAAATTCATTTAATTCCTGGGTTACTTCCAGAGCCCGCGACGAGATAACGGAATAAAAGGTCTTGGAAATTTTTGTTTTTTTTGCGTGTTCCGGCACCAGCCCACGGATAACGTCAAAGGCGGACAATTTGCCGATAATGTCACCGGCGGCATTGGTAACGAATATGGTTTTGTGATAAGCGCCGATGCCGGCGGTCGTTGACTCGATGTGATTTTTTTTGAGTATTGCGAGAACATTGCAGAGGGGGGTGTCGGCGTCAACCGTCTTGTACTCATCGATAAGGGCCATAATGTCTTTAACCTTTTTATCTTCGGCAGCCATATTATTCCTCCCCTGTAATCGATATGTATTTGTGAAAAATCCGTTCAGAAATTTTTTTTGGCCTGAAATCGATCTGCTATTAAAAAGGGGCTACAGATTTTTTGCCGTAGCCCCTTTTTGCTTTCTGGGGTGAGCGATGGGACTTGAACCCACGGCCTCCGGGGCCACAACCCGGTGCTCTAACCAACTGAGCCACGCTCACCATGTAAACATATCGCCTTCCATAACCATTGACAGACAGAAAACAGAAGACAGACTTAATTACGAAAATATCTATAATAAATGGACGGTCTTTTGGCAAGTTCAAAGTGTGCCGGAGGAAAGGGCCGTGCCTATTTATTCCAGGTCCTTGCGGCAGTGCATGCAGACCTTGGCCTGGGACTTGATGATTTCGGCACAGTAAGGGCATTCTTTTTTGAAATTGGCCTTGAGAATTTGCTGGATGGCCATGTTTGTCGCATGCTCAATGGAAGTGTCCTTAAACTTGTGGTTCCGAATCGGATCGATACAGGCAAGATCGTTGAGTTCCGCAAGCAGGGCGCAGGCCTTTTTCCGGCCGTCTTTAGCCGCGGCTTCGTCAAGAATAAGAGTGAGGACCGGGGTCAGATTTTTTTCAGATACAGAGGTGGCAAGTTGTTGAAGCGCTTCTTTTTCCCTGGCATAACGTTCATTCTGCATCTTGATGCTTTCCGGATCGACCTCGCAGCCTTTGAAGGCATCCTTACTGGCCACCATCATCGGTGTGCCGTTTTTTTCGTCGGGCAGTTTCATATACCGATATGAAGCCCTGTGGCCGAATTGGGTTTCGACATGTTGCCAGCCTTGCACAAAAAGAGAGCATTCGTCATTCAGGCAGATATACATATATTCAGACCCCCAGCCTAGGCCGTCACCGACGTGAAAGGGCGGAGCATTGCAGCAGGTAAGCTGTTTCTTGCAATGCGGGCAGTAATGTTTTTCGTTTAAATGTTTCAGGCAGGCGTTCAGCATGATTTTCCTCCGGTGCTGACTGATTATCAATGTATTTTAGAGAGATGAGTAAGGTTTGTCTAGCGGTTTCCGTGTTGTATGACTTTACGGCAAGGGGCATCCGGCGGCCGGGACTGAAGCCGATCAGGGCCAGAGCAGCGTTTTGTATATCCAACCGGTAATATCGCCCTTATAACTAACCTTTACCCAGTTACCCCGGCGGTCAACAGGTTTGAAAACCACGCCTTTCCTGACGGTGGCTATGACGTCGTTATCTTTGCCGGGGCCGCTCCGCATATTGGCCGTCTCAACCCGGACAATCACAGTCTTGCTTTTTGAGAGAAGCGAAGCGAATATCCAGCCTTTATCGCCCTCAAAATCTTCGACCTCCGCCCATTTTTTTTTATATCGCAAGACCTTGAGAGGATAATTTTTAAAGATTTCCCACAGCACTTCATTGTTGGTGCCGGGGCCGGAGCGCACATTAACGCCGTCGTTCTTAGCGCTGGCATATTCCGCGGCAATGCCTGTATTAGGGAAAACGGCCGGCAAAGCTAAAGCGATGGCGATTAATAAACCGGTTATCCGCGGTAAGACAAAAGCGGAACGAAAATTTTTTTTTGTGTTCATACTTTTAAGTCCATGATTTTAAGTGTTTTTAATCGGTCGAGATATAACCTCGCAGCTTATCTGCCACTCTGCAAGATGAACTGAAATTATTCAGTAAAATTTATAGCATTATCGGGAACGCAAGTCAAACAGGTTATCGGATATTCCGGCCGGCATGATTCGGATGGGACCGTAACAGGCGGATGTCTGTTCCTTGGTGTCCTCAGTGTCGGTCATAATGGCGATAGCGCCGACCTTGATCAGTCTCGCTGCCGAAAGATTGCTTGAAATCTTCGTAAATATTTCTTTTCTCCGTTGTCCAGACGCCGACTCCCTGTACGTGAGGAGGGCGAAACGGACGAGGTAAGCGCAGACTCCGAGATGGGGTGCAGCTGAATAGTTACGATAATTTTACGATTTTTATTCAATCAAGACCAGCATATTTTATCTAAAAAATATATAGTGGAGAGCAGGAGCCTGTCGGCGAATTGCCTTTTGCTGCGACCTGCTGTAAATTCCGGGCGCCGGAATACGGCAGACAAGATACGGTTTTTCGAAAAAGAATACGAGGCGGCATGACGGATCGTGAATTTGAGAAGAAATACGGCAATGATTCGGTTGATAATGAATTGCTGACCCTGGTGGAAATAGGCGTGGCCCTTTCCGCGGAAAAGGACATTAACCGGGTCCTTGAGATGATTATCAATGCCGCCCGGTGGTTTACTGATGCCGATGGCGGGACGTTATACATCAAGAACAAGGACAGGGAACGGTTGGATTTCGCCATTGTCCGGAACAACACCTTAAACATTAAAATGGGCGGCGCCGGCGATAAGATCGCCTGGCCCCCCGTTTCCCTCAGGAATCCGGACGGCGGCATGAATCATCGTAATGTTTGCGCACATTGCGCCATAGTCGGCAAGGCGGTGCATATCGCCGACGTCTATAACGCCGAGGGCTTTGATTTTCAGGGTACCCGTGACTTTGACGCCAACACGGGCTACCGGTCAAAATCCATGCTGGTCATACCCATGCGCGACCATGAAGATGAGGTGGTCGGCGTTCTTCAGCTTTTGAATGCCGTGGACCGAAAGACCGGTTTGGTTGTTGACTTTCCGGCCCGCAAAATTGGTATTATCTCCGGGCTGGCCTCGCAGGCCGCTACCGCCATAACCAAGGTGCGGTTGATCAAGGGGCTGGAAAATTTGTTGGATTCCTTTGTTAAGTCGATTGCCACGGCCATAGACGAGAAGTCCCCCCATACGGCGGGACACATCCGGCGGGTTGCCGAGTTGATGGAGCGGATAGCTCATGAGATCAACCAGGTTGACGACGGCAGGTTTGCCCGGGCTTTTTTTAAGCCCGAGGAGTTGGTCGAAATTCGGATGGCGGCGTGGATGCATGATGTCGGTAAAATTTGCATTCCGGAGTATGTGGTGGATAAGGCGACAAAGCTTGAAACCATTTTTGACCGTATCGAGACGATTCGGTACCGCATTGAAATCATGAAACGGGAAGCGGAGATCAGATGGTTGAAGACTAAGCTTGCCGGGGCTGCCGGCAAGGAGATTACGGCCGATGAATCGGCGGGCCGTCTGCAGCGTGAGTTACGGGAATATGACGAATACCTGGCTTTTCTTGAAACAGTGAATAAGGGCAGCGAATTTTTGCCGGATGACAGTATCACTAAATTGCAGCTGCTCGCCGGCCTGTCTGTAGGGGTAGCGGCGCGACAGGTTCCCCTGTTGAGCGCCGACGAACTGAAAAACCTTGCGGTGCGAAGAGGCACGATCAGCCCAAAAGAACGTGAAATTATTAATAATCATGTTTCGCTGACCATCAAGATGCTTGCCGATATGCCTTTTCCAAAAAAAATGCGCAATGTGCCGCTTTATGCCGGCATGCATCATGAAAAACTCGACGGCAGCGGCTATCCCCGTGGCCTGGCCGGAGATGACATCCCGCTTGCCGCCAGAATACTTGCCGTGGCCGATGTCTTCGAGGCGCTGACCGCCGCCGATCGGCCTTACAAGCCTGCCAAAAGTATAGCTGAGTCGATGCGTATCCTGGAACATATGGCCGCCAATAATCATCTGGACGCGGATGTCTGTAATTTAATCGTGGAATCAGGGGTGGTTGCCGATTATACCGCCCTGGTGAGGGATGAGGATTATCAGGACGAATTTATCTGGAAGGGAAAGAAGTATACGGTGCGGGGAAGCAAGGCCCGGAAAAGGCTGCTCAATTAGGCGCTGTTCGAGAGCAACAGTTCAGCAAGGGAGAGAGACAAGATGAATTAAAAATTCACGGTTGCCCTTGGGACCGAGAAGAGGGGAGGGGATGACACCCTTGCTGCGCAGGCCTTGGGAGGCGGCGAATTCGACAATTTCCGCGATAATTTTTTCATGTTGGGCGGGATCTCTTACCACCCCGCCCTTGCCGACCTCACCCTTGCCCGCCTCAAATTGCGGTTTGATCAGGGCGACAATAGAAACAACATCGGGGAAAAAGACAAGCAGCGGCGGGATAAGCAGCTTAAGCGAAATAAAGGCGGCGTCAATTACCGCCAGATTCAGGGGCTCGGGAATATCGTCGCCTGCCAGATAGCGGGCGTTTTTTCTTTCCATGACGATTACGCGCTCGTCCTGGCGCAATTTCCAGGCCAGTTGGCCGTAACCTACATCAACGGCGTAAACACGGCGGGCGCCATGCTGTAGAAGACAGTCGGTAAAGCCGCCGGTGGAGGCGCCGATATCGGCACAGACAAAATCGGCGGGATCGACGGCAAATGCCCGTAGGCCCGCCTCAAGTTTCAGGCCGCCTCTGCTGACATAAGGGCAGGCGTTGCCTCTGATTTCAATTGCGCAGTCGGTCGGAAATGTGCCGCCCGCCTTATCGGCCAGCTGGTTGTTTATAAAAATCAGGCCGGCCCCGATCATTGCCTGGGCCTTCTGTCTGGTAGGCGCCAGGCTTCGATTGACCAATAATTTGTCCAGGCGAATTTTCATCGAGCAGTATGCAGGGTTATTAAAAGGATAAATGTAACTTGCCGGGGTAGAGCCTAATTTGCATAATACTCCATAATTGTAACTGGTTCCAGGGTAGAATGAAACATAACTCTTCCGTGCAACGCTGGCGAGAGGCCGTCGCCGTTTACGCCGACCGCCGGGTCGCGGCTCTTCTGTTCCTGGGATTTGCAAGCGGCCTGCCTCTGGCCCTCACCTTCGGCACTCTTTCCATATGGCTGGCGGAGGTGGGAGTGAATAAAACCACCATCGGTCTTTTTGCTTTGGCGGGGACGCCCTATACCTTTAAATTTTTATGGGCGCCGCTCATCGATCGCCTTCCTTTTCCCCTGTTAAGCCGTAGCCTGGGGCAACGGCGCGGCTGGCTGATAGCCACGCAGGCGGCCCTGCTGGGCAGTATTTTTGGGCTGGGGACGGTCCATCCCCTGATTGAGCCGGGGCGGGCCGCTGTCTTTGCCCTGCTGGTGGCTTTCTGCTCCGCCAGTCAGGATATTGTTATTGACGCCTATCGCGTGGAGATTCTGCCGGAGCGGCAGTATGGCGCCGGCGCCGCCATGATAGTTCTCGGCTACCGTCTCGGCATGCTGGTGTCCGGGGCGGGCGCCCTTTATCTGTCCTCTTTCCTTGGTTGGTTTGTTACCTATGCCATAATGGCCGGTTTGACGGTGATCGGGATGATCACTGTCCTTGTCAATCCTGAACCGGATCGGCGTACCAGCATAGAATCCGATGGCTGGGAAAAGAGAATCGCCGATTTTTTAGAGGACAAGCCTTATCTGCACGGCAAAAAAGCCCGTCTGCTGGCCTGGCTGTATGGCACGGTAATCAGCCCTTTCGCCGAATTCATGACCCGCCGCGGCTGGTTGTTGGTTCTGGCCTTTATTTTGCTGTATAAATTCGGCGATGCCCTGGCCGGGGTGATGAGCAATCCGTTTTTTATCGAATTGGGCTTTACCAAAATAGAAATAGCCAACATCAGCAAGGCATTCGGTCTGACCGCCACAATCGCGGGCGGTTTTTTCGGCGGGGTTATGGTCAACCGCCTGGGCATCTTGAAGAGCCTCTTTATCTGCGGCCTGTTGCAGATGTTTTCCAACTTGGTTTTTGTTTTGCAGGCCTGGGCCGGCCATGATTTATATATGCTTACCCTGACCATAGGCGTTGAGAATTTCAGCGGCGGCATGGGGACGGCCGCCTTTGTCGCCTATCTTTCCAGCCTGTGCAATATTGCCTATACCGCTACCCAGTATGCCATGCTGTCTTCATTCATGGCCTTTGGCCGGACGCTGCTGTCTTCCGCGGGGGGGTGGCTTGCGGATAGCATGAATTGGATGGCCTTTTATATGGTAACCACGGCCGCCGCCTTGCCGGGATTGCTGCTCCTGGTGTGGCTGGCCAGAAAATTTCCAGCCAGGAGTCTGGCGGAGATGCGAGTCCATTAATTATGTTGACTAATACATTTATTCATATTCAAGGTATCGGCCTGAAAACGGAAAAGCGTTTCTGGGCCGCCGGGATACACGGCTGGGACGATTTTGTCGAACCATATCCCCGCGGTCTTTCCATCCCCCGTGTTGCATATATTGCCGAGCAGCTTGATCGAGCCCGTCAATATCTCGCCGGCCATCCCGCTTATTTTACCGGAATATTACCGGCCAGCCAGCATTGGCGGATATTTCCCCATTTTCGCCATGGTACCGCCTATCTGGATATAGAAACTACGGGGCTGGACGACCGCGCCAACCATATTACAACAATCGCCCTTTATGACGGCGTATCGATTTTTCATTATGTGTACGGCGAAAATCTTGACGATTTCGTGCAGGACGTAACCAGATATAATGTCCTGGTTACTTATAACGGCAAATGCTTTGATATACCGTTCATTGAGAATTATTTCGGCATTAAAATAGATCATGCGCATATTGATTTACGGTATGTCCTGCACAGCCTCGGTTATTCCGGCGGCTTGAAAGGCTGTGAAAGACAGCTCGGCCTGGATCGGGGGGAGCTGGCCGGCGTTGATGGTTATTTTGCCGTGCTGCTCTGGGATGAATATTGCAAAACCGGCGACCGGCAGGTCTTGGAAACATTATTGGCTTACAATATCGAGGATGTGGTTAATCTGGAATTTCTTATGATTGAAGCTTATAACCGGCGCCTTCTCGATACGCCGTTTATCCAAAGCCACCAGTTGCCGCATCCCTCTCGCCCAGCAGCGCCTTTTCGGGCTGACCGGCAGGTAATCGATCGGCTTCTGGATCGACAACCAACCGGCATTGTGTAACTTGGGCGACGAGTAAGCAGACCCAGGTTTTGCAGGATATGCCTGGCCGGAGGACTCAGTATATCTCGTATTTTGCCAGTACTCCGGCAAGGGGGCCGTTCCTCAGCGGTTTTTTCCAGGCAGGTTTCAGGCCGATTTTTTTGACAAGTTCCTGTTTGCCCAGATAAAGGTATGCCGTTGAACCCTTGCACCGCTGTTTTAAAAAATCACCCAGTTCCTTCATGAAGCCGGCCATGTCGGTTTTGCTGTCCAGGCGAATGCCGTAAGGTGGATTAATAACGATTATGGTATTATTGATCCTGCTTATTTTCTGAAAGCGACCCTTTTTGAAAATTATTTTTTTGCCTTGCGGCAAGACCTGGTTGTTACCAATGGCGGCGGCAATCGCCTGCGAGGATAAATCCCGGCCGCCAAGCAGTCCGGCCGGTAAAACGCGCATCCGTTGGTCTGCTTCCCGGCGGACGGTTTGCCAGATGGCGGCATCATAGTCAGGCATGGCCTCAAAGCCGAATCGTTTTCGCAGAAAGGCGGCGGGAATCCGGCAGTAATGCATTAATGCCTCGCTGAGTAGAGTGCCGGAGCCGCACATGGGATCAAGCAAGGGGCGGTTGCCGTCCCATTTAGTCAGGCGAATGATGGCGGCCGCCAGTGTTTCCTGCATGGGGGCCTGCACGGATTGACGGCGATATCCCCGCCGGTGCAGTGAACCGCCGCCGGCGTCAAGACTGATGGTCGCCTTGTTATGTTCAATGTGGAGGTGCAGCCGGATATCCGGGTTGATGGTATCAACGTCCGGCCGGCAGCCTTCTCTGGCGCGGAAATAATCAACGACTGCGTCTTTAAGGCAGAGCGCGGCATATTGCGAATGTTTGATCCTGGAGTTGGTAACGGTGGCGGAAATCGCCAATGTGCTGCTTTTGGTCAGCAGTTCATGCCAGGGTATTTTAATTGCTGTCTTGTAAAGATATTTTGTGCTGTGACAGTCGAAGCGCAACAGCGGCGCCGTAATTCTGCTACACAACCGCGTTCGGTAAATAATGCGGTAGAGGGCGGCCGTGTCGGCCGTAAAGTATATGCCCCGATAAACGGCCTTGACCTCGACGGCGCCCAGGCCCTCGAGTTCCTCGACGCCAAGGTCATCCAGACCGCCGGCAATCTGCGCGAAAAATCTGTTGGTTTTCTGATAGGTGAACATAATGCTATTATGCATCCTTTACCATCCATCAAAAAAAATTGAGGGCAAGCAACCGCTGGTTGCTTGCCCTCAATTGGTTGTCTTGGTCGATAATGCCGATCAACCGCAGTTGCAGCCGCTGCCGCAGTCGTTCGGGTCTGTTGAACCGCAGCCACAACCGCCGCCGTTAGTTGTTTTTGCCAGTTCTTCGCTGCTCGCTTCTCTGACTTCGGCCACCGTTACATCAAAGTGGAGACGTTTCCCGGCCATCGGATGATTCAGGTCGGCCTTTACCGTGCCGTTATCGATTGATTTCACATAGAACATGAACGGCCCCTTGGGACCCTGGGCCTGAAATCCCATGCCCGGCTCAATCTCCACGTCGGCGGGAAATTGATCGAGCGGAATTTCGTGAAACAGGTCTTCTTTGGCCTGCCCGTAACCGTCTTCCGGCTCCACCGTAATTTGGGCGGTGTCACCCTGCTTTAGGCCCAGCAGTTCTTTTTCAAGCCCCGGAATAATCTGGCCATTGCCGGTGATAAAAGTAAGAGGACTGCCGGCTGCGGAGCGGTCGACCTCTTCGCCTGAATCAAGCGTCAGGCAGTAGTCAATAGCAACATACATTTTGTCTGCAATCTTCATGAGAATTTCTCCTTGGTCGTTCGGTTTGCATTCCGGCAGCGGAAACACGCAGCCGAACAATCCCGGATTTCGTGGTTTGTGCCACTATTCAATAAAAAAATCCGGGTCAACATCCGTTTTTTAAAAGGATTTTGCCCCGGTCTTCAACTATGACGACATAGCTTAAATTGTATTGCGGTCTAAGTCAACCATTAACCGCTTAATTGACGATACCTTCGACGTTCCGGATGGCGGGAAGCAATATTCCTAAATCGTAACTATTCAGCAAAGGCAACAAATTACCATAAACTCGTACCCATAACTGTTCAGATGTGCCCCAGGTTCGTTCGTTTCGATCTCCGATGCGTACTCCCTGTACGTGAGGAGGGCGAAACGGACGAAGATGGGGTGCAGCTGAATAGTTACCCTAAATCAACGGTTTGCCCGGCGATCTCTGCCGGAACGGCGGTTTTTTTGGGTGGAAAGCGTTACATACACGCCATCTCTTACCGATTGACGGCGGTCGCGCCTGGTTTTGCGGCGTTCCCGTTTTTTTACGCGGCGCTTGTATGTGTCTTGGCGCTTTTCTTCTTGGAGAGAATCAGCCACCTTGCCGACATAAATCCCCAGCAACATTTCCCCGCCCCCTTTGTAACGCTTTTTCCGTTGGTCGTTGCATCCTGTGATAAGTTAGGTGGTTCTTATATCTCTTATCGTATAAACAGTAATATTTCTTAATATTTTTTTGAATATGCTTTTACTTACTTGTTGAATTAGCGTTATTAACTGACTGTTAGTTAATGAGGGGAAGGGCTGTGGCCTTGCAGGGCGGTCTTCAAATTTTAATGAACCGAACATGAGATGCAGGGGTCGTAGGCTCGTACCAGCATGGCGGCCAGCGCTTCAATTTCACGGTCGTCCCGGCCGTCCGCCGCGCCGCGTCGGCTGAGTTCTTCCAGATCGTGAAAAATATTGGCGTGATTTTGACTTGTCGGGATAACGCAGTCCGCCTTCATTATTCTGCCTTTGCCATCGAATTCATATGCATGATAAAGGATACCCCGGGGCACCTCGACGGCGCCGACTCCAAGGCCGGCTTGCGGTCTTACGGCCTGTCGCGGTTCTTCCCGTTTTGCATCAAGCAGTTCCTGTAGAATTTTCCGGGCGTCAATCACCGCCTGAAAACATTCGACCACCTGGGCAATGTTGTTGAGGAAGGGGTTATGGATGACGGGAGACAGTCCGAAGTCCTCGGCTATGATTCTGGCCCGATGATGCAGAAATCCGAAATTGTTGTTAAGTCTGGCAAGGGCGCCGACCGCAAAAGAAGCGCGGGACAGACGACTCCATTTGGCGGTGGAGTGTGCCACGCAATATTCGTTGGTCATTTTCTTGTATTGCCGTTCATGCATCAACACACCATCCGTAGACTGGATATCGCCGCCGATAAAGGGATATTCCTTGTCACCCTTTAACGCGACGAATTCCGTTTCACGAACGAAATCCGGGATTGTAAACTTTCTGAATAACTTTGCGGTTTCTTCCAGATCTTTTTCAGCCGTCAACAGGCGTTGCCGCAAGGATTCAAGTTGGAATTTTTCCGGCAGCATGGTAAAGCCGCCTACTACGGTTCTGGTTGGATGGAGTCTTCTGCCGCCGATTATGTCGCAGGCGTCGTTAGCCAGGAGTTTAAGCCTGGCCGCCCGCTGTACCACGTCAGGATGGGATT
>CAYWUR010000014.1:0-13501 GCA_964460745.1 uncultured Desulfobulbia bacterium
CATTGTCGCTGCCAATGATTCAGATATAATTCAGTTCAACCGGGATACCTATTCCTATATCTGGCCCCGGGACGGGGCGCTGGTCGCCAACGCCATGGACCTTGCCGGTTATCCGGTTGTCGGGCAAAAATTTTACCGGTTCGCGGCCGATGTCATCGAGAGGGATGGCTATTTTCTGCACAAGTACAACCCGGACGGCACCGTGGCCTCATCCTGGCATCCCTGGCTCAGTAACGGCAAGGAACAGCTGCCGATTCAGGAGGATGAAACCGCCCTTGTTGTCTGGGCTCTCTGGAACCATTTTGTCAAGTACCGTGACGTTGAATTCATAAAGCCTCTTTATCTGCCGCTTGTAAAAAGAGCGGCGGATTTCATGTGCCGGTACCGCGACCGGGAAACCGGGCTGCCGGATTGCTCATATGACCTCTGGGAGGAGCGGCGGGGGATTCTGAGCTTTACCGTCGGCACGGTATTCGGCGGGCTTACGGCCGCTTCCCTGTTCTGTAGCGTCTTTGGCGAAGAGGACCGGGCAGAACATTATCGCCGGGTTGCCTCGGAGATAAGGGACGCGGCATCGCGCTATCTCTGGCATGATGATCTGAATCGTTTCTGCCGGATGATCTCGTTTGATGAACAGGCGCAAATACAAGTTGATTCAACCTGTGATGCCAGCCTGTGGGGACTTTTTGCCTTTGGCATGTACAAGGTGGATGATCCGCGCATTGTTGCGACCATGGCGGCGCTTAAAGAAAAATTGTGGTTGAAGACGGCGGTCGGCGGCATGGCCCGGTATGAAAACGATTCTTACCATCAGGACGACAAGCAGTTCCCCGGCAACCCATGGTTCATCTGTACGCTCTGGCTGGCGGATTATCTGACGGAAAAGGCGACGGACGAAAAGCAGCTGGCCGAGGCAATGGCAATGATTGAATGGGTTGCGGACCATGCCCTGGATTCAGGGGTTCTTGCCGAGCAGGTACATCCGGTTTCCGGCGAGCCATTATCCGTATCCCCTCTTACATGGAGTCATGCCACCTTTGTGGCGTCATGCCAGAGAATCATGCGGCGTATGGCAGAGATGAAAACCTGTGACTCATGCGGCGCCTCCCTGTTGGATAAAGGCCGCGAGGAAGATTGGATCGAGAAATTATATACAGGCGCCTGCGATTCAATTCACGGTATCTGCCATACCCCGTAACACCGCAGGTAAACGACCAAAGGGAGACTCCGGATTCGGTACCCTGCGAGGGCTTACGTCGTGATTGGTTACGCGGCTGCCGGTCAACAGCAGGCCCCGCCGCAGCCGGAGTCGTTTTCCCTCGCAGTAGCCGGGCCGCAGGCAAACGGTCCGTAATGGACGCCGCGGTCACCGGTGACGATGAAGTGCGACGCGAAACGGCTTTCGCCGAGCATGGCCGCGGTGTTGCCGCAGACCAGCATGGGCTTGCCGGTGATAAAGCAGTGATGGTCATCGAGGCTGAAATGGTTGGGACTGCCGGGGATTGTTCCCCGGTATACCGCAGTCTGGCCGTAATCTTCGCAGATATCCTCCAGATTTTCCAGCTTGAAGGCCCGGATGGTAAGTGAATAAAAATCGATCATTCCCACCTTTGCCTCCGCCGCCGGGTTGTCGAGGCTTATTCTCTTTCTTTCGCAGGTCCGGTAGTCCGGGCATCCCAGGCGGGCCAACAGGCGCCGAAAATCTTCAATGTACATGGCACCGGCCAGGCATTCGCCGTGCAGAACCGGATCGGCAAGGAATTTTTCCGGTACCCGGCGCCCCGCGAAGACATCGGAGAAGTACAACTCCCCGCCGGGCTTAAGGACCCGAAAAATCTCCCGAAACACCGCTTCCTTGTCGCAGGAAAGATTAATGACGCAATTGGAAACTACCACATCGACTGATTCATCTTCGATGCCAAGGCTTTTAAGATCCTCGATGTATCCCTGCCGAAAGGCGATGTTCGGCTTGGAAAAACCGAAAATTCTTGTCTGGGCTTCCAGGTGTTTTTTTGCGGTGGCAAGCTGTTCTTCCGTCATGTCAACCCCGACAACAAAACCGTTTTCCCCGGTCAACTTCGAAAGGAGATAAACGTCACGGCCGGAGCCGCAGCCCAGGTCAAGAACGGTGCAGCCTTCCAGAGCTTCAGGAATAGGGGATCCGCATCCATAGGAGCGCGAAAGGATCTCCGGGTTAAGGTCGGCAATTATTCTGCGGATCATCGGCGAGGCAGGTTCCCCGTCACAGCAGCAGGTGCTGGTTTTGAGATTTTTAGTGCTGGCGATTATCCGGCCGTAATATTCCTTGAGTCGCTGTTGCAGTTGCGTGCTGTTTTCCATTTTACGGATCCCCTTGATTATGACGGTTTTTCGCGAGTCCTTCTATTAAAGGATAGATTGGGATATAGTATGGATTCGAAGTTAGTGCTTCAATTTTGGAATTGCAATTATTTTTTGTCCCAAAAAAATGTTGACCGATACATTTGAACTAATGTATCGGTATACTGTATTATGAAATGTGGGCGGGCGCCATGTAAGCGTCGTAACCACTCACAGGGTGGGGCAACCATCTTTTGAGCATACTCCCGGTCCGGCAGGAGGACATTGTTTTGCGTCTGCGCGGCAAGCTAATCTCCATTTATTCTTCGATATTTCTGTTGATCCTCCTGGTCTTCGGCGCCATTGTCTATCTCACCTTTCGAGATACCCTGACTGTTAATCAAGAGAAGATATTAAGATTTAAGGCCGGGGCCGCGGCCCTTGATATAAAAAACGATCTGCATACCGTAATCGACGCCTTAATCCTCAATGCCTATCCGGCTATTCTGGCCGGGACTGATAACGATAAACGGCGGGCGGCGGGAAACCGAATCCGTGATTATCTCAAGGGAAGCAAGCTGTTCGTCTCCTGTCAAATATTTGCCGGCCAGGGCGAGCAGGTACTGGCCGCCGGCCGGCTGCCGGCCGTTGCCCCGGCAAAACTTCTTCGTAAAGCCCGGCAACGACAGCCGGCCGGGAGGCCGTGTCTTTTTGAGGAATCCGGGTATATCTTTCTTGCATGGCCTGTTGTTGTTTCCCCGGCCCGCAAGGATAATTACCTGGTCGTCGTTCGGACCGCAAAAGCCGCCCTGTTTAATTTTTTTGTTGAGCATCTGCGCATTCAGGACACCTGCCTGTTGATTCTTGACAAGGACAGGCAGATTTTCAAGACTTGTTTCGGCAAAAATTATTCTTTTAAGCTCTTAACAGACAAAGATATTTCCACGGCGCTGGCAGGCAATGATCGTTTCGCCCGCCTGGATGATTTTTTCATCTTCTCCCCCATCCAAGACCTGTTCAGTCTTAAAATTACCTATGTCATCCCGCGGCAGGCCGCGCTGCAAGACCTCATCCATTTTAAAAATCGGCTGATCGCCGCGATTATCGTTCTTGCCTGGGTGACTACCTGGACGATTCTCATTCTCGCCTACCGTATTTCAAAACCGATTACCAGTCTGGCCCAGGCCACCGGGGATATAATGTCCTTTGATTATGCCACCCCTCTGGAGTTCAAGCCCGGCAGTGATGAAATCGGCCAGCTGGCCAGGACATTTGAAACCATGCGCCAGAAAATTGAAGGACTGATCATCCAGGACCCGCTTACCAAGACCTATAACCGTCGTTATCTCATGCATATAATGGGCAGAACATTGGCCAGGGCTCAGCGTTACCGCGAGTCCTTTTCCTGCCTGATGCTCGACATTGATTATTTTAAAAAAATTAACGATACATATGGCCATCAGACGGGCGACGAGGTCTTGAAGGCCGTTGGCGGATTCCTGACAAAAAAGACCAGGCAATACGATACCGTATCAACGGTGGCCAGGTACGGCGGCGAGGAGTTTGTCGTCCTTCTCCCCGCCACGGCGCCGGATTCCGCTTTTAACACAGCGGAACGTATAAGGCAGGGGGTGGAAGACCTCGTCATGTACCAGTCCATCCGCTGTACGGTGAGTATCGGCCTTGCCGCGTTTGACCACGGGACAAATGAGACTCCGACGGATCTTTTGAATAAGGCTGACCTGGCGCTCTATGAGGCCAAGAACAGCGGCCGAAACAAAACCGTTGTCTATGGAATGGAAGCGGAGCAGCGGGAAAAAACGGCGGCACAGGATGAACGGGAGGGGCAATCATGACGGGTCGAAAAGATAAACCACAGTCGACTGCAAGTTATTTTTTATGCCGGATGCTGCTTGTCATTACCGGTATTGTGGTCTCCGCTGAATTGGCAGTCCTGCTTATTATTCGCCTCTTCCAGCCACCAACGCCATATGAATTTATCATCAACCCGGCAATTCTTATAATTTTTATCGTTCCCATGTTCCTTTATTTTATCTATCGCCCCTTGAACGGTGAGGTCAATAAACGGCTCAAAACCGAAAGGATTCTGCAACACCGGCAAGAGGACCTTGAACAGCTGGTCAGAGAGCGCACCGATGGTCTGGTAAAAAAACAGGCGGCCCTTGTTAAGGAAATTAACGAACGTAAAAAGGTTGAAGCAGAGCTTAAGGAAAAAAATGAATTCCTCAAAATAGTCATTGATTCAATCGACAATCCATTTTATGTAATAGATGTTGAGACCTACCGAATAAAATTAGCCAACCGCGCGGCGCATGAGGGAAAAATGCCGCCCGGCTTAACCTGCTACCAGCTGACCCATAAACGTACCGAACCATGCGGCGGCGATGATCATCCCTGTTCGATTGCAAAAGTCTTGGAAACAAAGCGGCCGGCCGTTACCGAGCATACTCATTTCGATAAGCAAGGCAGGGCCAGGCGGATGGAGGTTCATACCCATCCGATTGTCGATCATGCCGGCAAAGTTAAGTCAGTACTGGAGTTTGCTATAGATATAAGCGACAGAAAGGTGTAAGTGATCAGTTACAAGTGTAAAGCTATATAAGCTGTAAAACGGCTTCAATTGATCCCATGGGAGGTGATTTATGAAAAGTAATGTCGGAACAGTGGATATGATAATTCGTCTGGCGCTTAGCGCGGTTATGTTCTATATCGGTTTTTTTGACAACGCCGTCGTTTCCGCCGGTTTGTCAAAAACGATTATCGGCTATGCCGCCTTTGTTCCGTTACTTACCGGGGTATTCCGGTTCTGTCCCCTCTACCGGTTGGTAGGCATGAATACCTGCGGATTGAAGAAGTAAAGGCGCTGTCGATATCTTGCCGCCATCCAGGTGGCGCCCGTCCGAAATATCATTAATTTTTAAAGCACCCGATACCTTAAAGATCGGGTGCTTTTTTTTGGGGGGGAAGCCGGTGCTTGAAATAACCCGCGAAAGTGCCACATTGTGGCGGTTGACAGGATGCTACAATGTGGTGTAATAAGCAACAATCAATAAAAATAGCATAAGCAAAAAGTTAACAATTGGCGAGGCCGGATCTCGTATCCGGTCTTGTTTTTTATTAATCTAAGGAGGATGTCATGGCTTTTTCGAGAAGAAATTTCTTTAAATACGCCGCCATGTCAGCCGGGGGCGCCCTGCTTGCCGAAACCCCGTTTCTCTCGGCTCGCGCCAGGGAAAAGGCCGAGGGCGGCAAGGCTCGGTACGTGCCCACCACCTGTGAGATGTGTTTCTGGAAATGTGGCGTTATTGCCAAGGTGGTTGACGGCGAGGTGGTTAAGCTTGAGGGCAATCAGCTCCATCCCCAGAGCCGCGGGAAGCTGTGCGGCCGCGGCCAGGGAGGGATCGGCCTGCTCTACGATAAAGACCGGCTTAAGGTGCCGATGATCCGGAACGGCGCCCGTGGTGAGAACCGTTATAAAAGCGCGAGTTGGGACGAAGCCCTGGGCTATGTTGCTGAAAAGCTCAAGGCGATCGAGGCTAAATATGGCCCCGAGGCAGTGGCCCTTTTCGCCCATGGCTCCCCGGGCACCTATTTCAATAATCTGGTACGGGCCATGGGTTCGCCAAACGTCGCCTATCCTTCTTTCTCCCAGTGTCTGGGCGCTCGGGAAGTTTCCTGGGAACTGACTTACGGCCATAGTCCAAATTCAACCTGCGAGCGAGTCGATCTCGCCAACAGCCGGGTAATCGTCCTGTTCGGCACCCATCTGGGCGAGAACATGCACAACTCGCAGACCCAGGAATTTGCCGAAGCCGTGGGACACGGCGCCAAGATCATCTGCGTTGATCCCCGTTATTCCACAGCCGCCTCCAAGGCATCCCTGTGGCTGCCGATAAAACCCGGTACTGATCTCGCCCTGCTTTTGACCTGGATCAACATTATCATCACCGAAAAATGGTATGACAAGGAATACATCGAGAAATATACTACCGGTTTTGAAGAACTTAAAGAGGCGGTAAAGACCTACACCCCGGCCTGGGCGGCGCAGGAGACCGAACTTCCCATGCGCCGAATCATCGAGGCGGCCCGCGAACTCGGCCGCTATGCCCCCAATGTAATGGTCCATCCGGGACGGCATTTCTCCTGGCACGGCAACGACACCCAGCGGGGGCGGGCAATGGCAATTATTAACGCCATTCTCGGCACCTGGGGAAGACCGGGGGGCATATGGCTGCCGCCGAAGGTCAACCTCGCCGACTTCAGCGAGACTCCTGCCCACCCGGAGGCGAAAAAGGATGCGGTGGTCTTTGGAGATTATCCCTTTGCCGGGGGCGAGGGTCTGACCCAGGTTCTCAGGGAGACGACCATTACAGGCGACCCATATCCGGTCAAGGCATGGATAGTCGCCGGCACCAACCTGATAAAGACCGTGCCCAAGCCGGATTTGACCCGCAAGGCCATAGATAATCTTGATCTCCTGGTGGCGGTGGATGTTATGCCTACTGATACGGTGATGCTGGCAGATGTCATTTTACCGGAGGCCACCTATCTCGAGCGGCATGACGGCTTATTCACCATCACCAGCCGCGAGGCTGGTATCGCCTTGCGGCAACCGGCCGTCAAGCCCATGTACGAGTCCAGACCCGCCTGGTGGATCGGCAGCGAATTATGCAAAAAAATGGGTCTGGGGCAGTATGCGGTCAAGGATAACTGGGAGGCACGCATGCGGCGGCAGGCAAAGAAGTGGGGCATTAACTACGACGAACTTGCCGATACCGGCTACATTACTCTTCCCGGCAGCGCCGCCCCTTATATCACCGCCGATAATCAGCCCGACTTTCCGACCCCGTCTAAAAAGATCGAACTGGTCAGTTCGGAACTGGAAGATGAGGAATTTGACGCCGTTCCCAAGTACGAGCCGATACCGCAGCCGGCCAAGGGTGAGTATCGCCTGCTTTATGGCCGCAGTCCGGTCCACACCTTTACCAGAACGATAAACAATCAGTGGCTCTGGGAATTAAAGAAGGAAAACGAAATTTGGCTCAACAATAAAGAGGCTGATCGCCTCGGCGTAAAAAACGGCGAAATCGTCCGTCTGGAAAATCAGGACCGGGTCTTAAGCGAACCGATAAAGGTTCGGGCCACCGAGAGGATCCGCCGCGATTGTGTATTTATGGTCCACGGTTTCGGGCAGCATTCCCCGGCCATGAGCCGTGCCTATAACCGCGGCGCCGACGATCAGAAACTCATAACCAGATACAAGGTTGATCCCATCTGCGGCGTCACCGGCATGCGTGTCAACTTTGTCAAAATAATCAAGGAGGCCTGAGATGCCCAGATATGCCATGGTCATTGACCAGTCAAGATGCGTAGCCTGCATGGCATGTGTGGTGGCGTGCAAGCGTGAAAATCGCGTGCCGCCGGAACACTACCGCACCAGGGTACTCGAGATTGTGGACGGCGAGTTCCCGAAACTAAAGAGTGAAATGCGGTCCGAGTTGTGCAATCACTGTGATCATGCGCCTTGCGTCACCGTCTGCCCCACCGGCGCCTCTCATAAAGAGGAAGACGGCACCGTCCAGATAGACCGGGAGAAATGTGTCGGCTGCAAGGCCTGCATCGCCGCCTGTCCCTATAATGCCCGTTACATAAATGAAGAACACGGCTATGCCGATAAATGTTCTTTCTGCCAGCATCGGCTCAGGGCCGGCAAAAAACCAGCCTGCGTTGTTACCTGTATCGGCGGCTCCCGGATATTCGGCGATCTCGACGATCCTACCAGCGAGGTCAGCCGTATCCTGCGGGAACACAGCTACCGGGTATTAATGAAGGCGGCCGGCACCAGGCCCAACATCTATTACATAAATCAATTTCCCAAAAAATTATAAGGAGGAAGGAGCATGGAATTGACCATTACCGGCGCCAACGCCATAACCTTCCCGACCCTGCACATCTGGGACTGGCGGGTGGCCATTTACCTGTTTTTAGGCGGTCTCACCGGCGGGCTGATGGCCATGAGCGCGGTGGCCAACCTCAGGCCCGGCAAGGTGGTACCGAGGGACAAACCCTGTTGCTGGCGCGTCCCTGTTCTCGCCCCTATTCTGCTGTCGGTCGGTATGCTTTTTTTGTTTCTGGACCTTGAACTGAAAGCACATATGTTTTCGTTCTATATGACCTTTGAACCTCTCGCGCCCATGAGCTGGGGTTCCTGGCTTCTGGTGCTGATCTACCCGCCGATGATCCTCTATGCCTTTGCGGCGGTGCCTGATGAGCTCAAGGTCGAGATGAAGGATGGCTTTCTGAAGCGTTTTGCCGACACCATGCGGCCGCATCTGCTGAAGCTGGCGCGCATCAATTTCGTCTGCGGGGTAATGCTGGCCATCTATACCGGCATTCTCCTCAGTACCTTTGTCGCCCGGCCCCTCTGGAATTCAGCCATTCTGCCGGTTCTGTTCCTGGTCAGCGGCATGAGTACCGGCACCGCCCTGATGATCATCATGGCCGGTCGGGACGAGGTAAAACTCTTCTTCACCAAGATTGATATCTGGCTGATTTTTACCGAAATCACCGTCCTGTTGTTGTTGTTCTACGGCCATTATACTTCCGACGCTGTTCACCAGGCCGCGATCATGCCCTTTTTCAATACCTCGCATCAATTTTTCCCATATTTTTTGAGCATTGTCGCCTTGGGCATTTTCCTGCCCCTGGCCATTGTCCTGAAATTTCTTGAGGTCAAGGGCGAGCAATCGATACAAATTTCCACCTACGGCAAATTTCTGATGAATGCCAGCGCTATTCTAGTCCTGCTGGGCGGGCTGGTGGTCCGTTTCGCCCTTGTTTACGCCGGGCAACTTTCGGGCTACGGCGTCGGAATAATGTAACAAATATTGTAACTTTCAGCTGCACCCCATCTTCGTCCGTTTTGCCCTCCTCACGTACAGGGAGTACGCATCGGAGGTCGAAACGAACGAACCTGGGGCACATCTGAAAGTTACGGTTACGAGTTTAGGGTAATTTGTTGCCTTTGCTGAATACTTACCAAATATTCATGGAACAAGAATATTGCACAGGCTGAGCCGTTATCGGCTCAGCCTTTTTTTTGAAAAAGGCATAGAGAAGAAGGGGCAAACAATGCTCGCCGGCAATTGTACAGAGAGGAGAAAAACGGTTGAATGTCTCCACTTTGATCTTGATTCGGTACTCTATATTCCGTCAGCCTTTCTGGAAAATGCACTGCGGCGCTGTATCGTGGTAATGATTGAACATGGTCTCGAGGCCACGTTTGATGAAGCCATGGCCCGTCTGCTGGCAATACGGGAAGCCGACGCAAATGCCGTGGATCATTTTGACCGCCTGTGTCACTATTTTAACAAATGTCATGATCCAATCGTTATTGCGGCAGGCGTGGAAAAATATTGGGATTGCAAGCTCGGGGTAATGATGCCGGCCCCACATACAGACGCGGTATTAAAGTTGCTGGCGCAACAGTACCCTTTGACGATTATCTCGAACGGTCTGCCTGTAAAGCAGGCCGGCAAACTTATCAGAATCGGCCTCAGTCACTATTTCATACATCGTAATGCCGGGCGACATGGCGTCCATAAGGGGTATTTCTTCGCCACGGCTGATCCTGCAAAACAGAAGCCCAACCCTTACCTCTGGCAACAGGCCCGTAAAAATATTCACTTCGAGTTTCGGCGGTCGATCATGATCGGTGATCGTTACGGCACTGACATGCTGGGAGCTAAGCGCCTTGCAATGATTACCGTCAAGGTTAATCAGGGAAAGCATCAGGAAGAGACAATGACTCAGGCATGCCGACAGCTATTGCAAAGTGAGCAACCGGCGGCATGGCTTGCCGAACTTAACGAGGCGCAAATGATGGAGTTGATGCAACCGGATTATACCATAGACTCCCTTGCCCAGCTTCCGGCGGTTATAAAAGAGGCGGGAAAAAAGATATTTGGCTAACAGGATTATTCTTTAAGGCGGCTGAGGAGATGCTGGACTGATTTTTTGGCGTCGCCGAAGAGCATCATGGTATTATCCTTGAGGAAGAGTTCGTTTTCAATACCGGCGAAGCCGGGATTCATGCTGCGTTTCAAGACCACGACGGTGCGGGCCTCATCCACATTGAGGACGGGCATGCCGTAAATCGGGCTGCCCGGATTGCTTTTGGCCGCCGGATTCACAACGTCGTTGGCGCCGATCACCATCACCACGTCGGTTTCAACAAAGTCATCATTGATATCATCCATGGCAAACAACAGGTCATAGGGCACGTCGGCTTCCGCCAGCAGGACATTCATATGACCGGGCATACGGCCCGCCACCGGGTGGATGGCATAGCGAACCTCCACCCCTTCATTCTGCAGATGTTCCGCCAACTCCCGCACCGCATGTTGGGCCTGGGCCGCCGCCATGCCATACCCAGGCACGATAATCATGGATTCGGCATTTTCCAGAACCGTGGCCACATCCTCAACCTCATAGCCTTTTACAGCGCCGGTCGTCGGCCCTTCGCCCGCCTCGCCGGCGGCGCCCTTTACCGCCGCCCCACCGCCAAAGGCGCCAAACAGCACATTAGCCAAGGAACGATTCATCGCATCGCACATAATCTTGGTCAGAAACAGGCCGGAGGCGCCGACCAGGGAGCCGACCACGATCAGGGCGTTGTTCGCCAGGGCGAAACCGGTCATGGAGACCGCCAGACCGGAATAGGAGTTCAGCAGCGAGATAATTACCGGCATATCCGCGCCGCCGATGGGGATAACCGCCAGCACGCCAAGTACCAGCGACAGCACGATCAGTACATAAAAAAAGGTCAGGTTGGCGGTATTCTGATAAACGCCCACCGCCAGAACCGCCATGACCAGGCAGAACAGGCCGTTCACCACCTGCTGGCCGGGATAGACGATCGGCCGCGACGGCACCAGACCTTTCAGCTTGGCAAAGGCGATCACGCTGCCGGTGAAGGTCAGAGAGCCGATAATAATGGATAACAACAACGTAATCAGGCCAAAGGACACCATTTCACCGCTGTTTACTTGAAACTCGGAAAGCGCGACCAGCGCCGAGGCCGCGCCGCCGCAACCGTTAAATAAGGCAACCATCTCCGGCATGGAGGTCATCTTTACCTTAACAGCAGATACCCCGCCGATTAACGCGCCCACCGCTATACCGATCAACAGCACCTTATAACTCACTATCCCCGGATTCATCAGCGTGGCGACGATGGCCAGACCCATGCCCAGCATGGAAAGATTGTTACCCTGCCGCGCCGTGGCGGGCGAACTCATCTTCTTCAGGCCGATCATGAACAGAATGGCCGCAAGCAAATAAACAAAGTTGATTAAATTAACCATGGTTAGTAAACCCTTGTTTCGTAAGTGATCACTTACGTTTTTTGTAACTATTCAGCAAAAGCAACAAATTACCCTAAACTCGTAACCGTAACTTTCAGGTAAGCGAGTTCACGAGACTCCGGATGTGCCCCAGGTTCGTTCGTTTTGACCTCCGATGCGTACTCCCTGTACGTGAGGAGGGTAAAACGGACGAGGTAAGCGCAGACTCCGAGATGGGGTGCAGCTGAATAGTTACCGTTTTTTCTTCTTGAACATCTGTAGCATACGATCCGTCACCATATAACCGCCTACCACATTGATGGTGGCAAAAATTACGGCCAGCAGCCCGACCACGGAGGTCGTATCCAGCGCCGTCGATTGACCGGCCGCCACCAGGGCGCCCAGAATGGCAATACCCGAAATGGCGTTGGAACCCGACATCAACGGCGTGTGCAGGGTCGGCGGCACCTTGGCGATCAATTCGGCCCCCGCAAACAGGGCCAACACAAAGATGTATAACCCGATTAATATCGTACCCTCCATCCTAATTACCTCCGCTACCCGCCAGCAACCCGGCGGTCTGCTCATGTACAACCTCGCCTTTATGCGTGATCAGCGAGCCTTTGGTTATCTCATCCGACATATCCAGCTTAAAGGCGCCATCCTCGGTAAGATGCAGCAAATATTTCTCGATATTCTTGGAAAACATCTGGCTGGCATGAAATGACAGGCTGCTCGGCAGGTTGGTATGACCGATAATCAGGACTCCGTGCTTGACCACCTGACGGTCAGGTTCGGTAAGCTCGCAGTTGCCGCCCATCTCCGCGGCCAGATCCACTATCACGGAGCCGGGCTTCATACTCTTGACCATCGTCTCCGTAATCAGAATAGGCGCCTTACGGCCCGGGATCAACGCCGTCGGGATGACCACGTCAGCCCGGGCTATATGCTGCGCTATCATCTCAGCCTGCCGCTTCTTGTAATCCTCCGACATCTCCTTGGCATAGCCGCCCCGACCTTCGCCGCTTTCAGTACTTTCAACCTCCAGAAACTTGGCGCCGACACTCTGCACCTGCTCCTTGACCACCGGCCGCACATCGGAGGCCTCCACTATCGCCCCCAGACGCTTGGCGGTCGCGCAGGCCATCAAGCCCGCCACCCCGGCGCCCAGAATCAACACCCGCGCCGGCGCTATCGTGCCCGCCGCCGTCATCAGCATCGGAAAAAATTTGTTGCTCGAATCGGCTGCCAGCAGGACCGCCTTGTAACCCGCTATCGTACTCATGGAACTTAACACGTCCATACTCTGCGCCAGGGTTATCCGCGGAACCGCGTCAAGACCAAAGGCCGTCACGCCCTGAGCGCTCAGCGCCTTTACCAGATCATGACGACTCATCGCCTGTAGAATGGATACCAGAATAGCACCGGATCGCAGTCTGCCGATTTCTTCCATCGACGGCGGCTGAACCTTTACAAACGCCTCAGCCTCTTCACAGAGCTTCGACAGAGACGACACCTCGGCGCCGGCCTGCTCATAGTCCATATCGGAATATCCGGACTCATTACCGGCGCCGGATTCCACTACGATTGTAAATCCCTTCTTGACCAACCGCTTTACCGAATCAGGGATGATCGCCACCCGTCTCTCGCCGGCCGCGGTCTCTTTAAGAACGGCTATCTTCATTGTTTGCTTGTCCCTTTTTCCTTATATTATCTTCCGTTATCACTCATAATCACTTCCGAGATGCGGACCCACTTCCTCAACACCCGCGGCTCTCTGCCTTTAGCTCAATCAACACTGCCTGTCAAGCAAAACC
>CAYWUR010000015.1:0-13344 GCA_964460745.1 uncultured Desulfobulbia bacterium
CTTACCAGTTACTTTTTAATGAAAAAAAAAGTTATCTCATATCTGCTCGTTCTGTTTATCTTTTTCTTTGCCGGCGGCTCTTATATATATCAATCGATCACCCGCGTTATTTTAAAGCTGGATAACATTATTCAGCTTCATCAAGTCGAAATTTTAAGGGGCCGATTGCTCCTTGATCTCAAAAAAATCCAGGTTGACCTGCTCCACAAGGACACGACCAGAGCCCCCGATCTCGACACCATCATCCAACATGTAACCAATACGGAAGATACGGTTGACAGCTGCTTTAACTGCCACCACAACACGGCTATCACCAAGAGGCTGATCAATCTCAAAAATACGGTTGACCTATATAAAACCGCCATAAGCAGAATTTATACAATCAAGGCGAATGCCGCCCGGGTCGGAGAAGAGCAGGTCAAAACCTTCCGAATAGGTGAATATCTGATCCAGACCCTCAACAGCATGGTGGCGATTACCTCCATGAAGTTGAAAGCAAGGACCGCCGCGGCCCGGCATGATATCGAGCATTCCAAGAATATGCTGACCATTTTTTTGCTGCTGGGTCCCTTGGCGGCCATTATTATCGCCTTTATCTTCACGCGCAGCATCACAAAACCGGTCGACATCCTTACAAACGCGACGCGCAAACTGAAGGCCGGCAACCTCGATCATAGAATCGAGGCGCTGCCCGACGATTTCGGGGAACTGGCCGAATCATTCAACGACATGGCGGCTTCCCTTAAAGACAAAATTCATGAAATCAGCGAGACGCAAAAGCGTTACAGAATACTTTTCGAAAGCGCCGGTGACGCCATCTTCATCCTGGACGTCGAAAACGGCAAGGCCGGCGCCATTGTCTCCGCCAACCAGGCGGCGGCCGACATGCATGACTACACAACCAACGAGCTGACCCATCTTGATATAAGCGCCTTGAACGCCGCGGATAATAACGAGGCAACGGAAAGCCGGCTCCAACGCGCCTTAAACGGCGAATGGGTCAACGAAGAGATCAGGCACCGCAAAAAAGACGGCACTGTTTTTCCGGTTGAGATCAGCGCCGGCCTGCTTGAATATGAAGGACACAAATATATTCTCAACTTTGCCAGGGACATCACCGAACGAAAATCAATGGAGAACGCCCTGCGCGAAAGTGAAGAAAGGTTCAGAATCCTGGTGGAACAGGCTGCCGACGCCTTCTTCCTGCACGACAAGGCCGGCCGCTTTCTGGATGTAAATCAGTACGCCTGCGATATGCTGGGCTATTCCCGCCAGGAGTTGCTGGGCATGTCGTTCGCTGATATTGAACCGGACCGGAATAAAGAACAAATCAACAAAATTCTGGCCGAACTGCCGCTCGACACCCCGATCACCGCGGAGAGATGGCATTGGCGCAAAGACGGGACCACTTTCCCGGTGGAAATACGTATCGGTCGGGTCCGCTGGGGCGCCCGCAAGCTCTTTCTTTCCCTGGCCCGCGACATCTCCGAGCGTAAACGCGCCGAGGCGGCGCTACAGCGGGCGGAACAGATGGTGATATTCGGCGAGATGGCCGCCGGGCTGGCCCATGAAATCAAGAATCCGCTGACCGGCATCAAGGTGGCAATCGAACTCTTCCGCGACGAACTGCCGCTACAGGAAGACGACAAGGAAATACTTGGAAAAGTCGTGGACGAAATAGATCGCATCGACGACCTGGTAAAGGGTCTGCTTAATTTCGCCCGGCCACCCAAGCCGCAATACTCATTCATTGAAATAAACCAAATCATCGACCGCGCCATAACCACGGCCTACTATTCCATAAAAAAATCCGGCCGCGCCAAAAAACGGATTGAGATAGTCGGCGACCTGGACAAGGGACTGCCGAGCGTAAAGGCCGACCCCGGCCAGCTCCAGCAGATACTGCTCAACCTGCTGCTTAACGCGGCCGACGCCATGCCGGAATCCGGCACGATAACGGTAACAACCCGCTATAACGAGAAAAACGATTGCCTGGCAATTAAAGTGGCGGATACCGGCAAGGGGTTTGACGATAAAAATATCGACAAACTCTTTCAGCCCTTCTTCACAACCAAATCGAAGGGCACCGGCCTGGGACTGGCTATCAGCAAGCGTCTGGTCGAGCAGATGGAAGGCGCCATGACGGCGGCCAACAATCAGGCGGGCGGCGCGACCTTTTCAATCACCCTGCCGGGAATCAGAGGGCGGGAGAGTTAGGAGTTAGGAGTTAGGAGTCGGGAGTCAGGAGTCAGGAGTCGGGAGTCAGGAGTCAGGAGTCAGGAGTCAGGAGTCAGGAGTCAGGAGTCGGGAGTCAGGAGTCGGGAGTCAGGAGTCGGGAGTCAGGAGTCGGGAGTCAGGAGCCGGGAGTTGGGGACGGTGAGGCGGGCGCGGGTGTTTCCGGAAGGATTTACGGCAGGAAGCCAAGGTCGTAAGGCACGGCGTTGTTCTTTTTTTGCCGGGGACCGGGAATGTAAAAGCGCCTGGGAAGCCGCAGCGGCTCCCGTAAATCCTGGAGGAAATATCCGCGCCCGCCGGATTAACATCGAAAGACGGGAAGGAAGTTTTAAGTTGGAAGTTTTAAGTGTTAAGAGGGTTAAGGTTTGTGCCCTTTGGGTGAAAATTTCGATATACGCCCCGCAGGAGATAAGCACCCTTGCGGGCATAAACTCCAACTTCGAGTGCCCTTGGGGTACAGGTAAGCGAAACGGAACATTATGAATTTTTCATTACTGAAAAGTCGGCGGCTGCCGGTAATAATCGCCCTGGTCCTGATAATAGGGGCCGGGACTTTCTTACGCCTCGATGATCTCGGCAAATGGCGGCAGTACGAACAGAAAACCTTTTTTAACAACCAGCCCATCCATACCACCTTTGACGCCTGGTTCTACCTGAGCCTCGCCCGGGACCTGATCAACGGCGCCTATCAGCCGGTCGACGAAAAACGCGGCATACCCGACAGTCCGCCCCGCCCCGCCCCGCCACCGCTCATCTCGGTTATCGCCGCCGGCCTGGCCGGGGCCGGCAATTTTTCCTTAAGTTGGATCGGCGCCCTTCTGCCGGTGTTCCTGGGGCCGCTGCTGGCCATACCGCTCTATCTCCTGGGGCGCTTCTACGGCGGCCGGACGGCAGGCCTTACCGCCGCCCTTATAGGGACGCTCGCGCCGCTTTATGTATACAGAAGCGGACTCGGTCGCTTCGATACCGACTGTCTGAACGTAACCATGGCCGTGACGGCCGTCCTGCTCTTTTTACACTTCGGCACGGAAATAACCCGAAAACGATATTATTATTTTCTCGGCGGCGCCGTCGTCTACGGTCTTTTTTTGTGGTGGTGGGATCAGACGCCTGAAGCGGTGACCGCCATCTGCCTTATGCCGCTCGGCATCGCCCTGGCATTTTTTTACCGGCCGTCCAGAAAGGAAGGGCTTTTATTCTTTGGGCTTCTCGGCCTGGCCGCCGCGGCATTTCTGCTCTTGCGTGGCCCCGGCCTACCGTTGAAGATCATGCACAATCTCTGGTCCAAGTTCAATTACATATCCAAGGAAACAGCCGGTTTTTTTCCAAATACCGGCATTACCATCAGCGAACAGAATGCGCCGTCCCTGGCGCAGATCATGGAAACCACGACCGGCACGCTGTTCCAGGCGTCGGTCGGGTCGGTCGGCGCAATCATCGCCGGCCTGCCTTTTTTCGCGGCCCTGGCCGGCATTTTCCTGCTGATATGGCGACGCCCCAAGGAATCTCTTTTTCTGCTGCCCCTTGTTGTACTATCCGCCGGCTCATTCTACGCGAACCGCTTTCTCATTTTCCTCGCCCCTCTTCTCGGACTCGGCGCCGGCTGTCTTCTGGCGGAGGCATGGCGCCGGCTGCAAAACCGACCGCCGATCCGCTTCGCCATCGGCGCGCTGCTGATCATCACTTTTGCCTTGCCGCTTTACCGGATCAACCTAAAAAGCCCTATGTGGCCCAAGGAATCCGGTCCGGTAGTCGCCGGCATGGCCGCGGCGCGGCAAAAAACACCGCCGGACGCCGTCATCTGGGCCTGGTGGGACCATGGCTACGCCCTGAACTTTTACGCCGACCGGGCCACTATCAACGACGGTTCCGTACACAACGGCGAAAGGACCGTTTACAGCGCCGTACCGCTGGTTGCCGACAATTATCGACTGGCGGCGAATTTCATGCAGTTCTATACAGTCCGCGGCCTTAAGGGCATTGAACAATTTTACACGGACAGCGGTATCGGTCCCGCCGCCGGCCTGCGGCTCATCAAACAAATCATGCGGGCCGGTCCCCGGCAGGGCCGGGCAAGCATTGCCAAGGCAGGCCTGCGGGACGCCGGCCCTTACCGCTCGGTTGACGACTGGCTGCGCTTCTTTTTCCCTGTTCCCCAGCGCCCGGTCTATCTGTTCCTTGATGAACTGCTTCTGCGAACCTCTTACTGGTGGTATTGGTTCGGCACCTGGGACATTAACAGGCAGGACGGCGTTCACCCCGTCTTCCAGACTTTTTACGCCAACGCCGCGAACGGCAAAATAACCGGCAGCCGGGGACTGCGCATTAACACCGACAACGGAGAAATGTATGTGGGCAACTACAATATAAAAAGGCGGCTCACCGGTATCTTTACCCTCGAAAACAACAGGCGTTATGAAAAATCATACAATAATAACACAGGACTCTATTTCGGCATGGTCAAGAATGCCCGGTTCGGGGCTTATATGAACAAGGCCTTTGCCGACTCGGTTTTTAATCGGCTCTTCCTCCGCGGCGAGGCCCCTGATAAATACTTCCGGCCCGTCAGCGGCCGCTCGCTGGTTTATCAGTTATGGGAAATACGAGGTGATTCTATCAGGTAAACAATCTTCGCACCCCGTGACAGCTTTTACCGGGATCTCACTTCTTACTTCTCACTTCTCACTTCTCACTTCCGACTTCCGGATGCCCTGTGCCTTTGCTTTTTTCGCCTCTTCGATCCTGCCGAGGCCCGCGTAAGCGGCGCTCAGGTTGAAAAAGGGCTCCGGCCGGTCGGGCCTCAGGCGAATCGCGGCCCGGCAGGCGTCAATTGCCTTGTCATATTGTCCCAGCTTGATATGGATTACAGCGATATAGACATAAGCCTCCCAGAAATCCGGCTTGATCGACAGGGCCTTTTGTAATGACTCCAAGGCCTTGACGCTGTCGCCTGCCTGCATATAAACATCACCGAGGCTGTAAAAAACATTCGGCTGATCGTCCTTAATGGCCAAGTCCCGCCGGTAGGCGTCAATCGCTTCAACGAATCGACCCACCGCGGCATAGGCATAACCGAGGTTGCCGTAGGCCCCGGCATAATCCGCTTTCAACCGAACAGCCTTCTTGAAATACTCAATGGCTTTGCCGGGTTCGCCCCTTGAGCCATAAACCGTTCCCAGGCTGTTATAGGCCGCGGCAAAATCCGGCCGCAGGGCAACGGCCTTATGAAAATGCGCCGTTGCCTCGGCGGTCGCTCCCTTGGCCCAGAGGGCAAGGCCGAGACGGTAATGAGCCGTGGCAAAAGAGGGATTCTGCTTCAAGGCCGCGGCAAAATGCCGGACAGCCTCTTCTGTTCGGCCCTGAGACTCAAGGGCTACGCCCAGATTGACATGGGCCCGCGGATAATATCTCTTCTGCCTGATCGCGGCCTGAAAATGCCTGATCGCCGCCTCGATCCTGCCCTGCGACTGCAGGAGCAGGCCGAGGTTGTTGTGAGCTCGGGCCTGGGAGGAATCACCCGGCAGCCGCAAGGCCTTTTCGTACTCTTCCCCGGCCTTATCGGCCAGTTTTCGAGCGGCGTAAACAAGTCCCAGATTGTTATGGGAATTGCCGTGATCCGGTTTTAAGCGAATCGCCGTCTTAAACTGGGCCTCGGCCGAATCAAACAGACCCGCCTTATAGTAAGCAAGGCCCAGATTATTATGGACCCGCGCCTTTCGAGGCGACTTTTTCGCAACATCCTCCCATAACCGGATTCCGCTTTTCCAGGTTCTGTTCCGCGCATAGGTAGCGCCGGCGAACGTCAAAATTGCCACGGCAAGCAAGGCGGTCAAAGCCTTGTATGCCGGCATACCCTTGCGGTCGAGACGCCGAGCCACCAGGAAGGCGACGGCGGTAATGGCCAGAAATATCCCCGGCGAAGACAGATAAAGACGGTGCTCGAAAATCACGTCCCGAATCGGGAGTACGCTTGACTCCACGGCCATGGTGATAAAAAAATAAAAAACTCCAAAGGCAAAAAGGGTGAGATAAGCCGTGTCGTGATCGTTTGAGCGACGCGCCCGGTATAAAGAATAAACAGCCGCGCCCAGAAGCATGATGAGAACCATAAAGGAAAGAAAAACCGGAGGCGCCGCCAGGGAGTGGTAGACAGGATAATCATAGTCGAGATTTTGCCCGACCGGCAGAAATATGAGCCTTAAGTAAGTCATAATCACCCGGGCCTGGGTAAAAAGATAATCACCTCTGGCAATGTCGGTGTCAACCCGCGTTCTGGCGGCGATTTGCGCCATGATATCCGGCAGGGGCTTGTCAACGCTGAGAATACTCAAAGGCACGATTATCAGGGTGGCGAGGATCGGCAGCAAAATCATGAGCCTCTTGCCGGTCGGCGCCTTGAAAAACACCAATTCGTAAACCAGGACGGTCAGGGGCAGGGTAAAGGCTGTTTCCTTGGTCTTCATGGCCAGCACGGCACAGACAATCGTAGCGAAATAATAAAACAGCCGCGGCCGGCCGGTTGCCGCCAGCCGTCCCTTGATATAACACAGGAGGGCGAGCAGATAAAACAGGGTGGCCAGGGAGGCGAATCTTTGGACGATATAGGTTACCGCCTGCGTCTGAACGGGATGGACGACAAAAAGCAGACCGGCAAACAGGGCCAGCCGCGCGGCATGGTCCGGCACGTTTGCCGCCAGCCGCGGCGTCTTGAACGATAATTTTATAATGCCGTAAAAAAGCAGGGCGTTAACCAGATGAATGACCAGGTTAACGAGGTGATAACCGCCCACCGCCAGCCCGCCGACATGATAATTCGCGGCAAAAGTCAAAAAACCTATATAGCGCTGGGGGTTAAAGTGATAACCTTGCAGGGACGAAATAAAATTGTGGATATCCCGAATAAGGGGATTATCGACAAACATATTGTAGTCGTCCCAGATAAAAACGCCGTCAAAAGAATTCGCATAGGCCGCGCCACCGAGGATGAGGATAAGCAGCACATGCAATATTTCAGGAGATGCTCTCTTTCTCAAAGGCTCTTCACTCCTAAGTCCACCTCGCATCCATCACCTTTCATTTTTCATCAAGCAACGAGTAAACGGTCACAGAGGGACGGAAATATCCGCGATCAGGACGTTTGACTATACATCAGGTATGTCAAATCGCCCTGATCACGGACAGATTCGCGCCCTGGGGCCGTTTACGTCAGGGAAATATCGACGGACGGACGCAATCCGGCGCAGGTGGCCAGTGCGTCATGAATCGTGTGCGCCTTGAAGGCCTCAATCAGTTTATTATCAACGGCCTTGTCCAGGTCATAGTCGACAAAGGCCTGCTGGCTTATATTATAGTCGAAGCGGGGCGCCCACTTCCTTGACCCCAGACGGGCCGTGGTCGAACAATTATCCACCATATAGGCAACGCCCTTGAAATGCATGTACGGATTAAGCGAATCAACCGCCTCGATCACCGATTCGTTGCAGACCTCGCTCAGGCAATGACCTTTTTCAATGAGTAGATCAATCTGCGCCATCATGACGGCGCAATAGACCCCGGCGGTAAAAGGATTAACCGGCGGCGGGGTATCGGGCCGGGCGGCCCGCACCTGCTCACCGACCCGCCACATACTGGTGCCGTCGATTGTGCCCATGGGAAAACGGCTGAATCGCTGACCTGCCATATAAACACTGCGGATTTCGTTGCCGCAGGAAACTTCTTCATAACACTCAAGCAGAATGTCAAAGGCCGGTCGGTAAGCATGGGAATAAATTTTCTCGAAGATCTTTTGTTCTTCCGCGTCAAGCTGCTTGTAAACCGCCAGAATGCCGTCATGGGAAATCGTCCGGCTCAAAGGACCGGTAACATTTTCCACCGAAGCAGTAAACGCATCTTTCTCCTTCATCCCCTTTTCCATGACAAAACGGCGATAGAGGGCCTCGACAAGGCCATGCACGGCGCCCAGCAAGATGCCGCGTTCCCCGAAGATATCACTGCGATACTCACGGCCCAGCGTCGTCAAAAACACATAGGGGGCGCCGAGGCCGACCGCCCAACCCAGGGCTATATCGGTTGCCCGGCCGTCAATATCCTGCTCCACGGCAAAACTTGTGTTGATGCCGGCGCCGTTGATTTGCTTGCCCTGCACATAAAGCCGCCGCACGGACGGCCCCATGCCCTTTGGGCAGACGCCGATCACATTAATGTTTTTCGGAAAATACGCGCCGATGCTTTCCAGATAACCAAGCAGAAAGCCATGCGACAGGCCGAGGGTGGCGCCGTCTTTCATCGTGGCAAAGATCTGCTCATAATGGTCGATCTGCGCGGCGTCGGAGATCAATAGCAATATCAGATCCGATTCAGCGACCACCTCATACATCTCACCCAAGGTCCCGCCGGCCTCGGTGAACCCGGCATCGGCGGCCTTGGCCATGGAAGAACTGCCGGCCCGCAGGCCGATCTTCACCTTGACGGACGTCCCCTCCAGAGAATCCCGCAGATTCTGAGCCTGGGCCGGGCCCTGCGACCCCCAGCCTATGACGCCGATCTGTTTGATTCCGGCAAAGGCTTTGGGCAGCAAGGCGAATTTATCGCGCCCGCCCCGGACGATCATTTCACTGGTCCCGGCCAGTGTTATATTTTCCGTAGCAAAAATATCAGATTTAAAAGAATTATCCATAACCTACCTCCGTTATTATATACAAATGCCGAACCCGTGCGTGTCTGTCGACCGACACACGCACACGAATTCACAAAAAGATTGAATTTAACAAATATCAGCCATTAAATCCATAATTAAAACCTGGATCCAGGACAATGCAGACTTTCGTCACTCATGCCTAACTGTAAGCCTACGGCAATCCGGCAACCTCCGGCGGAATCACAAAAACCTTGCGAAAGCCGAACACGCCGCTTTCTTTTTCCGGCGGAAAGCAGACATAGCCATCTCTTGCCTCCCGGCCAAGCCCGGTTTCCAGTAAGGCTTTGCCTGAAAAACGCGCAAATACCGCCCGTTTGAAGAATTCATCCCGTCCCCTGTAGTCATAACGGCCTTCCCAGTTCTGCGGCAATCTTTCGCGCAGATGCCTTTTAGCGGAATTCAATGCCGCCGTCCGCAAATGAGCGGGCAGAGACCTTTGCCCGCTTCTCAGCCAGTCAAAAACAAGCAATTCCGTGATTAACGCCTGATCGGCCCTCTGCCGGGCCAGCGCCAGGAGCATTTCACTCATAAGCTCCTGCGTCGGCGCCAGTTCAAAAAAGCCTTGCCGTTGACAGACGCCGAGTAGGTCGGAAAAAAGAGCAAAGGCGCCGTGCGCCCGGCGGCGCAGATAATCAAGAACAGTCCTGAAAAAACGGTTGTTGTAAAAGGCCTCCACGCATTCGCCGAGCCGGTGCAACCTGCTTAACGTCTCGTGATCCAACCACCTGGTCGCCATAATTTCATAAGGCGGTCGTTCACAATTAATCATGCCGTACCGTTCCCCGGCATGGGCCAGCGCCGTACCCGGCAGAATTTTCAGCAGGCCCATCTGAATGTAATGCGGACCCAGGGCAAAGATATCATCGCATGATTGCCGGAAGGTTTCCTCGGTGTCAAAGGGCAGCCCGAGAATCAGATCCACGTGCAGATGAATACGATCCAGGGCCGCCAGACGCGCAATATTATCACGGGCCACCGCCAGGTCGGTGTGCCGGTTGACCGCCGCCAGAATCCGCGGGCTGGTAGATTGCATGCCGATTTCGAACTGGAAACGACCGGTCTCCACGTCGGCCAGAAAAGAGAACATATCCTCGGTGAACCGGTCCGGCGCCATCTCAAAATGAAACAGGCTCTTGCCGGGCAGGCCGGCCAGGAAACGCCAGATAGTCAATGCCCTTTCAGGCAGCGCGTTGAAAGTGCGGTCAACGAAACGAACAACCTTGGGTTCATGCCGCAGAATCTCGCGCAGCTCCTCTTTAACGAGGCCTATATCTTTATAACGCACGCCATGCTCAATGGAGGACAGACAATACGCGCATGAAAACGGACAACCGCGGGACGATTCATAATAGATATGCCGATGCCGCAAGGCATTATCAAAGTCGTCATCCTTAAACGGCAGAGGGAACGATTCACCGGTCGCCGCCGTATAGGAGGGGGCAAGACTTTCACGGTCTAAATCCCGGTAAAACACCGGCGGGACGCCCTCTATCTCACCCCGCACGATGGTGCGGTTTGCCGAAATCGAGCTGGAATTTCTAAAAATAAAGGGTGCCTGCGGCCCACCCAGAACGATCCTGACCGTCGGTATAATCCTGACGAGATCCGCAATCAACCGCTTAATATAGTCGCTGTTCCAGACATAAACCGAAAAAAACACGGCAAAAGGACCGCCCTCGGCAATCCGGAGCAATGTCTTGAAATAAGGATCATTTATAGTAAACTGCGTGATCGTTGCGGAACAGTGCGGCAAATGTCGCGCGAGTTCACGGCGCACATAAAAAAGCGCCGGGCAGGAATGGATATAACGGGCGTTTAACGCTATCAGTTTGATGTGTACGTTTTTCATCTTTTAACTTTCAACTTTCGGTAGTATAAAGCGCCATGCAATACACTCGACGATTACAACTTAACACACGGGTCGGATCAAGGAATATAATATATATATTCACATTTATCGCGGTTCTTATCATGACATCAACGTCCCCGCCCATCGCCGCCCACGCAGAAGGCGCCGCCATGCCCGTCCAGCGGTTATCACTGACGTTCGACCCGCCGCGCCATAAATTGACCGCCACCGCCCGCATCGAACTGCCCGGCGGCGGGGTCGGCTTTTATCTGAACGGCCTGACCGTTACCGATATCGTATTGAACGGCAAAAAAACCAAACCGACCAACGCCGGCGATTTCCTGGCCGTCCCGGCCTCATCCACCGGGCAAAAACTCCTTATCACCTATGAAAAAGAACTGCCGGCAACGGCGGAAAATCCGGGCGCCGGTCTTATCAGTCCGCGGGGTATAGCCCTGACCGGCTTATGGCACCCCGTTCCGGACCGGGACATGCTGTTCGAGTTATCCGCGACAATCCCGGCCGACTTTGCCGCCGTCGCCGAGGCCGACGAGATAATCACCACGCCCGATCCGGCCGGCAAGAAGGTGGTCTTTCGCTTTCCCTACCCCCGCCGTGCCCTCCATTTTGTCGCCGGCCCCTATGTTGTCGCGCGGGAACCGTTTGGCGCGGACAAAACCCTCTATTCCTATTTCTTCGCCGAGGACCGGGAACTGGCCGGGACCTACCGGGAAAAAGCACTTCAGTATCTACGGCGTTACGAAAAATTAATAGGCCCCTACCCTTACCGGCGTTTCAGCCTGGTGGAAAACCGGCTGCCCACGGGCTACGCCATGCCGACCTTCACGCTTCTCGGCCAGGCGGTGGCGCGACTGCCCTTTATACTGGATACATCCCTGGGCCATGAGGTACTGCACGCCTGGTTCGGCAACAGTGTCCGGCCTGATTCGGATGATTCCGGCAAGGGGGGCAACTGGTCCGAAGGATTGACAACCTACCTGGCCGACTACGCCTTTGCCGATGACGCCGGCCGCGGCATCTCCTTCCGGAAAGAAAAAATCATTGAATATCTGAGTTATGTTCATAAGGATAACGCCATATCTCTTGATGCTTTCAGAGGCACCGACGATACCAGATCCGCCACCGGCCGGGCCGTCCGGGCCGTCGGCTACGGCAAGGCCTGCATGTTCTTTCACATGTTGAAAAACAAAACCGGTGAAAAAATTTTTTATGAGGCCCTGCGGGATTTTTACAAAAGGATGAAACACGGACCGGCGGGTTGGGCGGATATTCTGACCAGTTTTGAAAAATATTCACATACCGATCTAACCGCTTTCTTCGACCAATGGCTGACCCGCACCGATATCCCCTCCCTCGCCGTTCGGCATCTGAAGACACGGGAGAAGGACGGACGGCCGTTGCTTACCTTCCAGATGGTGCAGGGAAATGACCCACCATACCAAATGGCCGTGCCGATCACGATCAAAACCGGCCGCGGCGACATCAACAAAATCATCGACTGCAATGCGGCGGCAACGCCGGTCGAAATCCCCCTGACCTCCTACCCCGCCGAACTTGTCATTGACCCGGATTACGACCTTATGCGCACCTTGACTATAGACGAACTGCCGCCGACCTGGTCACGTTTTGCCGGCGCATCCGACAGAATCGCCATTGTCGCCGGCACGGCGGCGACCGCCGATATTTTCGCGCCGGCCATCGCCTTGCTTAAAAGCATGGGTGTCCGGATCGTTGCCGAGGCCGAGGTCAACAACAGGGATTTATCGACCAACGCCCTGATCTTCCTCGGCACCGACGGTCAGGTCTGCCGCTCACTGTTCGCCCGGCCTGAACATGCCGCCGACGGCTTTACCCTGGAGGCAAGAAATAACCCGCTCAATCCCGCCCAGGTAGCAATACTGGTGTCCGCCGCGCAACAGGACGAGGTGCGCAAGACGGTCGCCAAACTCGCCCACTACGGAAAATACGGTTTCCTTTATTTTAAAAACGGTCACATCAAGGACAAACAGATACCGACGCGCGATATGGGGCAGACCTACATACTTACACCCCCGCTCAGAGGGATTGCAACCAGCTCCGCCGAGTCTTTTGCAACGATAACCCGAAAGCTGCTGAAGAACCGGGTTGTCTATGTCGGCGAATCGCACACCAACTACGCGGACCACCTCCTGCAGTTGCGGATAATCCGGGCCATCCATGAAAAAGATCCACGCCTGGCCATCGGCATGGAAATGTTCTCCATACCGACTCAGCCGGCTCTTGACGATTATCTGGACCGCCGTCTGGACGAACCGGACTTTCTCAAAAAATCCCATTATTACGAAATGTGGAAATTCGACTACCGTCTCTACCGGGATATAATCAACTTTGCCAGACGGCAGCGCATCCCCGTCATTGCCTTGAACGCGGGGAAAGATATCGTCAGTAAAATTTACAAGGATGGAGGAAGCGCCGCTCTGAGTCCGGCGGAAAAGGAGGAGATACCGACGGACCGGGATGTTGGCATGCCCGGCTACCGGGAACGGCTTGCCTCCATATATAG
>CAYWUR010000016.1:0-12803 GCA_964460745.1 uncultured Desulfobulbia bacterium
GGCAAGCTTTGCAATCCGCAAAGGCAGGGTGCGGCGTCCCGATATAATTGTGCATCTGCCGGAAGATAAGGATGTTATTATCGATTCCAAGGTCTCTTTGCTGGCCTATGAACGCTATTGTGCGGCCGCGACGGATAAGGAGCGGCAAGCGGAACTGGACCGGCATATTGTGGCGTTACGCGCCCGCATCAGGGAGTTGCGGGGAAAAAAATATGAAGATTTGCCGGGCTTGCGGTCGCTGGATTTTGTCTTGCTGTTTATTCCCGTCGAGGGCGCCTTCCTGCTGGCCCTGGAAAGTCAAACCGGGCTGTTTGACGAAGCGCTCAAACATAATATCCTGCTGGTCTGCCCTTCCACTCTCCTGGCTACACTGCGTATTATTCAGAATATCTGGCGGTATGAAAACCAGAATCAACACGCCTTAACCATAGCCAGAAAGGCCGGCGACCTGTACGATAAATTCGTCGGTTTTATTGAAGCCCTGGAGGACATCGGTCACAAGATCGGCAAGGCGCGGGACGCTTATGAGGCCGCCAGAAATCGCCTTACGGACGGGAAAGGCAATTTGATCAGACGTGTCAGAGAGCTTGAGGCTTTAGGGGTTAAAACCAAAAAAACCTTACCGGCGGCATTGATAAATGAGGCGGAGGATAATGCCGGGGCGCCTGTCGGAGAACAGCCTGAATACGATGAACAGCTGTAAGTGATCCACAGGGCGCGGAGATGACCTGCCCGGTTTGTTACGGGAGACCGGTTGCGCTGTCGGCGACGACGGCAAGAGGGAAGGTCATTGTAACCACGGTGCCGTGTCCTTCGCGGCTTTCTATGCTGAATGAACCGCCGGGATGATCTTCTATAATTTTTTTTGATATACAGAGCCCCAGGCCGGTGCCATGTTCTTTTGTTGTAAAAAAGGGGGTGAAAATATCCTTCAGAATTTTTGCCGGTATTCCGGCCCCGGCATCGATGATGTTTATTTCAACAATGTCCCGGACAACCCTTGAGGCAATCGTAAGTTGTCCGCCCGCGGTTAAGGCCTCAACCCCGTTTTTTATGACGTTTAATAAAACCTGCTTCAACTTTTGCCGATTTCCTTCCACGCAGGCGTTGCTGTCGGCGATATTCAAAGAAATGTTAACCGCCTTGCCTTTGCAATCCGCCTTGGTCAGTGTATAAATTTCATGCAGCAACTCGGCAAGGTTTATTTTTTCAAAGGTCATGTTCTGCGGCCGGTGCAGATCTTTCATTTCCGCCAACAGTTTTTCCAGCCTTTTTACTTCTTCGGCAATGATTTTCAGTTTGTGCCGGTCTTTCGCGTTCAGGTCGGATTTTAATAATTGCCGGGCAAAACCACCGATCAACAGCAGCGGATTTTTAATCTCGTGACTTATTTCCGCCACCGCCTGACCAAGGGCGGCAAGTCGTTCCCCGGCGATTACTTTCTCCTGCAACGCCAAAGTTTCCGTCATATCCCTGATGATGCCGGTAAAAAACAAGTCGCTGTTGATCTCAACGACTGAAAAAGATATAGCTGCCGGGAAAGATTCGCCGTTTTTACGCATGGCATTAAATTGCGTTTCATGGCCGATGAGTTTTGCTTCGCCGGTTTTTACATACCGCGCCACGGCCATCTGGTGGCCTTCCCGGCAACCGGGACCGAGAATGTCGGCCAGGTCGCGGCCGATTATTTCGTCCCGGCTGTAACCGAAAATCTGTTCAGCCGCCCTGTTGAAAATTATTACCCTTGAGTCTTGGTCAATGGTGACAAACGCCTCATTGGTGTTTTCAATGGCGCCCTTAAGGATGCCCAACGCGGTGCCGCAGCCGAAGTCGGTATAATTTTTTTTCATAGCAGGTAACTATTCAGTAGGGGCAATAAATTCCCATAAACTCGTAATCGTAACTTCAGGTAAGCGGAGCGTAGCGCAGACTCCGATATTAGGCCCTGTCCGCCCGCGCCGTAACATTATGTAAGATTTTGCCAAGTTCATGGATGTTATAGGGTTTGGGAATGACGCCCGTAAAACCATAGCGTCGGTAATCCGCCATGATCGGGGCGTTGGCATAGCCGCTTGAAACAATGGCCTTGGCGGCCGGATCAATTTCAAGAAGGCGCTGTACGGCTTCCTTGCCGCCCATCCCGCCGGGAACGGTCAAGTCCATGATTACGGCGGCAAAAGGCTGCCCCGCCTCTTGTCCTTTTTTATAAAGAGTAAGGGCTTCAAGGCCGTTGCCGGCAACCTCCGGCGTATATCCCAGGAGGCGCAGCATTGCAACGGCGATTTTTCTAACCGCTTCATCATCATCCATGACCAGAATCCGGCCTTGGCCGCTGATGAGTATATCTTCTTCGGCCGCTGCCGCAATGGCCGTATGCGCGGCGGCGGCAGGAAGAAAGATGTACATGGTCGTGCCGGTCCCCGGCCTTGAATCAACAGAAATCAGGCCGTCGTGATTTTTGATTATTGAGTAGGCAGCCGCCAGCCCCAGACCGCTGCCTTTTTCCTTGGTTGAGAAAAAGGGATCGAATATTTTTTCAAGATGTTCACTGGGGATGCCGGCGCCCTGATCTTCAATTGATAGTTTTATATACCGGCCCTCTTTTAACGGCAGCATATCCTTGGCGCTGACGACGCAGTTTTGAGCGCGTATCGTGATGACGCCGCCGTCCGGCATTGCCTGATCCGCGTTGATGACCAGATTATGGATCACCTGTGAGAATTGACCGCTATCTACCTCCACCGGCCAAAGATTATCCGGCAGAAAATGTTCACATTTTACATTGGAGCCTCGTAGAGCGAAGCTGGTTGAAGACTCAATTAATTCAGCAATGGGAGCGGTTTCCCTGATCGGGGCGCCGCCCTTGGAAAAGGTAAGCAGTTGCATCGTTAAATCCCTGGCCTGTAAGGCGGCCTTGCCAATGTCCGTCAGTCGCGCAAAAACCTTATCGGATTCGGAAGTGTATTTTTTGGCAAGATAAAGGTTGCCCAGGATAGCGGCCAGCAGGTTATTGAAATCATGGGCGATGCCGCCGGCGAGAACACCGATGGAATCAAGTTTTTCTATCTTTAATAATTCCCGCACTAAAGTCTTGTGCTCGGTCAAATCAATCGAGGTTATTATAGCGCCGCCGGAAAACGGCGATATTCTGATATAAAGAAAGCGGTCCTCGTACTTTTGCTCCGGGAATTCTTTTAAAGCTTTCGTCCGAAGACACTCCAGCAGTTCGCTATGCATATCGACGGCGTGTTTCCCGGCATAATCCTTGTACATCACCGCCCCGATCTCCGGCAGTCTGGCGCCTGAATTTTTTTTGGCCAGATTATAGCCGGTAACCCTGGCCTCCTTATCGACGATGATCGTTTCGACAGGGTTGTTTTCGAATAAGGCACGGTATCTTTCTTCGCTCTGCCGCAGTGCCTTTTCAGCCATTTTGCGTTCGGCGATTTCCTGCTGTAGTTCCCTTGTTTTTTCTTGAATTTTGAAGCGCAGGAGGGCGCGGCCGCCAAGAAAGAGCAATAATGCCCCTCCCGTCCCTACAAGAACACTCGTTGTCCATCCAGAAAACACAGGCCATGCTCTCCTTATCTGTTTATTTTACCTAGAACCTAAAACCGCCTCAGAAGCTCTCGTTTTTCATGTCCTGCCGACAAAGTACCGTGTCTTTCCGCCAGTTGGTATCATCCGTGTGCGGATGATCGAGCAGACAATGGAGTCCCCGTGTTTCTTTTCTGAGAATCGCACTGTGGATAATGAGTTCGGCCATAAGGGCGATATTGCGGAGTTCGATCAGATCCGGGGTGAGCAGATAGTCTTGGTAATGCTGGGCAACTTCCCTGAGAATGGGGGATAAACGGCTTTGTACCAGCGCCAGGCGTTTTTCCGTTCTGACGATGCCGACATAATTCCACATGAGACGGCGGATCTGATCCCAGGTATGGCTGATTAGTACTCCCTCCTTGATATTTTCCGCCCGCCCGGTGCTCCAGTCCGGGACCGGCAAAAATTTTAGACGGGCGAGTTGCGGCCAATCGTCCCGGCATCGTAAAAAGGCCTGATGCGCGAAGACAACGGCTTCCAGCAGCGAGTTGCTCGCCAGCCGATTGCCGCCGTGCAGGCCGGTACAGGCGGTTTCGCCCAGGGCATAAAGATTTTCAAGGCTGGTCCTTCCCCAGACATCCGCCATTACGCCACCGCACATATAGTGGGCCGCCGGCACCACCGGGATCGGCTCTTTTGTCATATCGACGCCATAGCTTAAACAGGTCGCATAAATATGGGGGAAACGGCTTTTAATGAATTCCGCGGATCGGTGGCTGATGTCCAGATAAACACAATCGTCGCCGCTGGCCTTCATTTCCGTGTCAATGGCGCGAGCCACGGTGTCGCGGGTGGCCAGTTCGCCGCGCTCGTCATATTTTTGCATGAAGGTTTGGCCGCGTTCATCTATCAACCGCGCTCCTTCACCGCGCACGGCCTCGGAGATGAGAAAATTTTTGGCCTTTGGATGATACAGACAGGTGGGATGGAATTGGACAAACTCGAGATTCGCCACTCTGGCGCCGGCCCGGAAGGCCATGGCAACGCCGTCGCCGGTGGCGATATCAGGATTTGTCGTGTAAAGATAGACCTTGCCGCTGCCGCCGGTGCATAAAACAGTCTCCCTGGCCAGCCAGGTTTCGACGCGGCCGGTTTGCCGGTCCAGGATATAGGAGCCCAGACAGCGGTCGGTAAAGTTCCGCGAACCAGCTGCCGGCGTTTTTGCCGGTTTGTCGGGCGTTTTCGATAAAAGCAGCAGATCAACGGCCATATGGTTTTCAAGGACGGTAATCTCCGGGTGTCGGGAGACTTCGTGCAGCAGGGCGTTTTCTATTTCCCGGCCGGTGAGATCCAGGGCGTGGGCGATTCGCCGCGCCGAATGGCCGCCCTCCATGCCCAGATCAAATTGGCGCGGATTTTGCTCTTTAACATTAAACCGGACGCCTCGTTCGAGCAATTCCTGGATGCGCGCCGGCCCGTTTTCCACAACCAGCCGCACCACCTCTTCATTGCATAAGCCGACGCCGGAGCGTAATGTGTCCCGGATATGAAGGTCATACGAGTCTTCCTTGGAGAGTACCGCGGCTATACCCCCTTGCGCCCGATTGGTGGCGGTATCGACTTTTAATTTTTTGGTAACAATGGTTACCTTTCCCAGGTCGGCCGCCTTTAAGGCGAACGACAGGCCCGATATGCCGGTGCCGATTACCAGAAAATCCGTGGAGTGTGTCATTTTGTCCCCCTGCTTTTTGATAGTCAATTATTGATTTTTATCACTTATGCCGAATTAAATAAACATCAATGATGATGGTGTCGCAAAAAATCAGTCTGATAAAAACTTGATGCTTATCATCGGCAAATTAGAGTATATTGGTCGGTGATCAATTACGTATAATGGTCGCCTTTAATTTAAAAATGATGGACTCGTAAAAAGTCCATCTATAGCCGTCCAGGGATGGAAGTCGGAGAAAACCGGCAAGTGTTTCACGTGAAACACTGTTTGGTCGGACCGGCGATCGCCCTCGAGTTCCGGAATATTTTTAATATGAGAAAAACGGGAAAAATCATCGCCTGCGCCAACCAGAAAGGCGGGGTGGGAAAAACAACCAGCGCCATTAATCTGGCCGCCTCCTTGGCCAGTCTGGGGCGGAAAGTTTTACTTGTCGATTCGGACCCCCAGGGTAATGCTTCAAGCGGTCTCGGTGTTGCCGGCCGGCAGATGGCTTGTCATCTGTATCACTGTTATCTGGGTGAAGTGGTGGCCAGCCAGGCCGTCCTGCCCGTGCAGGGTCTGGAAAATCTAAATATTCTGCCCACCCAGATTGATTTGATCGGCGTGGAAGTGGAACTCATGGCCGCGGAAAAACGGGAGTCAATTCTGGCCGGTATTCTGGCGCCCATCCGGTATTCGTTTGACTATATTCTGATTGATTGCCCTCCTTCGCTGGGCTTGTTAACGGTTAACGCCTTGACGGCGGCGGATTCCGTGATAATTCCCATTCAGTGTGAATATTTTGCCCTGGAGGGCTTAAGCCAGCTGGTCAGAACCGTAAGGCTGGTCAAAAAATCATATAACCGGCAGCTGATTGTCGAAGGGCTTCTCTTGACCATGTTTGACCGGCGGAATAAATTGACTTTTCAGGTAGCGAAGGAGATTAAGCAGCATTTCAATAAACAGCTGTTCAGTACGGTTATCCCGCGTAATGTGCGGTTAAGCGAGAGTCCGAGTCACGGCAAGCCGGTTATTCTCTATGACCGGCGTTGCTCGGGAGCAGTCGGCTATTTGAATCTGGGTCGGGAGTTTTTGTCCAGGCAGCGGCAAAAGTCGCCGCGGCGGGACAAACGAGCGGCGGCAGCTTAAGGGTTGTGTAAAGTGAGTATGGATAAAAGAAGCGCGTTGGGTAAGGGGCTTGAGGCGTTGTTGCCCGACATGGAAACAGAAGAGTGGGATGCCGGGCCGTATTTCTTATGCCCCGTGCAGGCCATAAAGCCGAATCCCCTGCAACCGCGGAAGAATTTTGACCGCAAGGATCTGGCTGGTCTGGCTGAATCGATTCGCAAAAACGGTATCATTCAGCCGTTGATCGTCAGAAAATTGGACGGTGAAGGGGAAGGTTTTGAGTTGATTGCCGGTGAGCGCCGCTGGCGGGCGGCGCAGTTGGTGGCCGGCCTGCGGGAAGTGCCGGTGGTGATCAAGGATATTGCCGCGGCGGAGGTGCTGGAAGTTGCGCTTATCGAAAATATCCAACGGCGGGATTTGAACCCCTTGGAAGAAGCGGATGCCTACGATCGTCTGATCAGGGAATTTCATCTGACCCGGACGGCGGTGGCGGCCCGGCTGGGCAAAAAGAGGTCGACGGTCAGCAATACCATGCGGTTGCTGCAATTGCCTGATTTTGCCAAGCGTGACCTGGTCGGCGGCGTAATAACGGAAGGGCATGCCCGCGTTCTTCTGAGCCTGGGCAAAAACGAGGCGGCAATGCTGGCCTTGCGCGAGGTGATTGTCGACAAGGACCTTTCGGTAAGGCAGGCGGAGAAGTTGGCCCGGCAACGGCGGGAAAAGGGCGGAAAGAAAGGCGGCGGCAAGGTCGCTGAGCGTCTTCCGGCGAAATATTGCCGGGAGCTGCTTGATGGTTTGACAAGCTATCTGGGCTGTAAAACCAGGATTCGCCAAAAGGGCGCCCAAGGGAAACTGGAAATAGAATACAGGTCGCGGGAGGAACTTGAGCGCTTGCATTCTCTTATAATTAAAGAGCGGTAAAATTGATGGACATGTAACAAATATGCCGATGGCTCACGGGAGGTCGGGGGGCGGACTTTTATGAATACATCGGGCATGAACAATGGAGAAACTGATGCGGGAGCGAAGGCAGAGCGCCAGGGTGCCGTTTGATACCACGGCCAATCTTAAAGTAGGCGACATGGTTTATGAAAAATGCGATGTCAGGGATTTAAGCATCAGAGGGGCCTGGGTTTGCGGAGTTCAGGGCCCGCGGGTAGGCGAGCGGTGCGAGGTGGCCTTACATATGGCGGGAACGATCAGCAGCCTGGTTCTGCATATGCGGAGTGAGGTCGTGCGGATAAAGGGGGAGTGCCTTGCCCTGAGGTTTTTGGAGATGGATCCGGACACCTATGATCATCTGCGTAATATCGTCAGATATAATGCTGAAGGAGTTGCCGCTGTTGAGGAAGATTTTTCGTAAGCGCTCACGGGGACAGGAGTTCCCGGAATTTTATCCGACGATTCATCGAGGAGAAAATTATGGCTTTGTTGCAATTGACCGTTATACCCCTGGGAACGGCTTCGCCGAGTGTCGGGGCCTTTGTTGCTGATATTCATGAGGTCCTGGCCCGCGAGAAGGTGGCCTGCCGCTTGACGGACATGGGGACCGTTATTGAGGGGGAGTCCGGTGAGTTGCTGGCCCTGGCCGCCAGATTGCACGAAATACCCTTCAGCAAAGGGGTCCGGCGCGTCGTCACGCAGATCGTTCTGGATGATCGACGGGATAAATCGGTGGCGATCGGCGACAAGGTGGCGGCGGTGCAGGCTCGCCTGGCTGACCGTCAGCCGTAAATTTTGCGCGGAGCGAATAATAGACCATGGATCAGATAAAAAAGAACGCGCCGTATCGGTTGAGAAAAGCCCCGGTTGTTATCATCTTCCTGTTTCTGCTCCTCTGGCTGGCGGGAATTGCCGCCGATGAACCGACCCGGGTTCTCGAACAGGCGGTCCAGGTCTGCTTAAGCTGCATAGGAATAGGCTGACCATGGAGAAATTAAGAAAGTGGATCCAGGTGATTGCCGGCTTTTTGATGAACAGTTCCTGGTCTTTTCCCTTTACCCGCACGATTTATCAGGGCCCTTTAAAGGTCATTTGCGCGCCCGGCCTCAACTGTTATTCCTGCCCGGCCGCTACCAACTATTGCGCCATGGGGGCGCTGCAACAGTTGCTGGCCGGTCTGCGGCCGGCATTTGAGGCTGGTCATTATTATCTGGGGCTTTACGTTTTGGGGGCGCTGGGTATGCTGGGGGGCGCCTTTGGCCGGTTGATCTGCGGTTGGGCCTGCCCTTTTGGTTTTGTTCAGGAATTGCTGCATAAGATTCCATCGCGGAAATTCGCCATCCCGCGGTTTCTGCGTTTCGGTAAATATGCGGTACTCCTGTTTTTTGTCATATTGCTGCCCCTGCTGGCGGTGAATGAGTTCGGCTACGGGGCGCCGTGGTTTTGCAAGTATATCTGCCCGGCCGGCACCCTGGAGGCCGGTGTTCCTTTGCTGATTTTGCAGCCGGATCTGCGGCTGACGGTGGGCGGGCTTTTTTATAATAAATTTACCATTATGATCGTTTTTATAATCTGGAGCGTCCTGGCCAGCCGGCCATTTTGCCGGACGGCCTGCCCGCTGGGCGCCTTTTATTCGCTGTTCAGCCGTTTCAAGCTGGTCAGGTTGCGGCTGGATGAAGAAAAATGCACGCATTGCGAGGCATGCCACAGCGTCTGTCCCATGGGGGTCAAGTTCAATGAATCACCCGATGACCTTGACTGCATAAGCTGCCTGGCCTGTATGAACAAGGCCTGCCGTTTTGACGCCATCTCCCTCGAGATCGGCGGCATTCCCCTGCGCGGCAGGCCGCGCCGCAAAATTTCCACCGGCCGTCAGGGGCGGTCGCTTACCTGAAAGGGAGATTTATATGAAACGTCGCGCCTCAACAGGTTGGTTATGGCGGCATCGCCTGTTTTCGGCCGCTGCTTTTTGCCTCAAGGTCTTGTTCCTGGCGGGACTCGGTACGGGATTTCTGGCCGGGCCGGCCCGGGCGGCGGCCATTAAGGTCGGCGGCACCGGCGGCGCCCTGGGGCTTGTAAAATTGCTGGTCGTCGCCTTTGAACAGGATCGACCGGCGGCTCATATTATTGTCCTGCCCAGTCTGGGCAGCACCGGCGGCATCAAAGCCCTGATCAGGGGCGATATCGATATGGCCTTAAGCTCCCGACCCTTAAGGCCGACGGAAAAAACCGCGGATCTGCGGAAAATCGAGCTGGCGAAAACGCCTTTTGTGTTTGCCGTTTCCACCCGGATGGGGATCAACGCTCTTAGCCGGCGGGAACTTGCCGAGATTTACGGCGGCAGGCCAACCTGGCCGGACGGTTCACGGATCAGGCTGGTGCTGCGACCGGCCTGGGATTCCGACACCACGATTATCAGAGGCGTGTCAGCTGCCATGGATAAGGCGGTATCGGCGGCCCTCACCCGCCGGGGCATGATTTTCGCGGTTACCGATCAGGCCAGCGCCGCCGCCATTGAAAAGGGACGCGGCGCTATCGGCACCTCGACCCTGGCCCTGATTTTATCGGAACAACGGGCTATTAAACCGTTGACCCTGGACGGCGTGACGCCGAGTCCGCGGACAATCGCCGACCGTTCTTATCCATACATTAAGACATACAACCTGGTTGTTAAGGATAAGCCCGCCGGCCTGGTTCGTGATTTTGCGGCCTTTATCGGCTCGGCGACCGGCCGGGAGATTCTGCGGCGGAACGGCTGCCTGGTGGCGGGGGCTACGGGCAAATAGATATGGACACGCGCGGCGCAAAATTTATTAAGACGATAAACTGGATTGCCGGGGCAGTCGCCCTGGCGGTGAGTATTGTCCTGCCTGCCGGCTATTTTTTTCTTGCTTACCAGAGCCAGACGGCGGCCCTGGGAACGGAAGCGGAAATCAACGCCCGCATCGTAACGCAACTGATAAACGCCAATCCCGATCTATGGATTTACGAAGAGGACCGGCTGGCGGAACTGCTGGACCGGCGGCCGACGACGGGCCAGCCGGAAATACGGCGTATTCTTGACAATAACGGCCGCTTGATTTTTGCAAGCCGCCAGGAGGTTGCGCCGCCGCTTTTCAGCCGCGCCGATGATCTGCTGGATGCCGGCCTGCCGGTCGGAAAAATCATCATCAGCCGCTCCCTGCGGCCCCTGTTGCTTAACAGCGGGCTGGGCGCATTACTGGGGTTGGGGCTGGGCGCGCTTATCTTTTTCGTATTAAGGCTGTTGCCGCTCCGGGCCTTGCGGCAGGCGCAGGATGATCTCCGGCGGGAAAAGGAACAGGCCCAGATAACCCTTCATTCCATTGGCGACGGGGTTATTGCCACGGACCGGCAGGGCCGGGTGACGGTCATCAACAAGGTCGCGGCAAAACTGACCGGCTGGGAGCGGAGTGCGGCGGTCGGCCGGTCGCTGCCGGAGATTTTTCATATCATTAATGAACAGACCGGCGAAGTATGCGAAAATCCCGCCATGCGCGTCCTCAAAAACGGCGAAACGGTAGAGCTTGCCAATCATACCATTCTTATCGCCCGCGACGGCCATGAGTACCAGATCGCCGACAGCGCCGCTCCCATTCGTGACCGGCAGGATAAAATCAGCGGCGCGGTTCTGGTCTTTCGTGATGTTACCGAAGAGATACAAATCAGGAACGAACTGGCCAAGACCCAGAAAATGGAGGCCATCGGCACCCTGGCCGGCGGCATCGCCCATGATTTTAATAACCTGTTGACCGCCATTCTGGGCAATACCAATCTGGCCCGCGTGCAGATAAACACGCCGGACCTGGCGGTCGCGAGCCTGGTTAAGGCTGAAACCGCCGTGAAGAGGGCCAAGGGGCTTACCCGGCAATTGCTTACCTTTGCCAAGGGCGGCTTGCCGGTTAAAAAGATGACATCCCTGGCGGCGGTGCTGAATGACGTGGGTGTTTTTGCCGTAAGCGGTTCGAAGGCCAAGATAGAGTTTACAATTGCCGATGATCTGTGGGGCCTTGAGATTGACGAGGGCCAGATAAGCCAGGCCGTAAGCAACCTTATAATAAACGCCATGCAGGCCATGCCCGACGGCGGCGTTATCAAGGTTGCGGCCGAGAATGTAACGGTCGGGCCGGATAGTGATCTGCCCCTGCCGGCCGGTCCTTATATCGAGGTGACCATAGCGGATGAAGGACAGGGTATTGCCGCCGACCATCTGGCCCGCATTTTTGAGCCTTATTTTTCAACAAAGGCCGAAGGCAGCGGCTTAGGGCTTGCCGGCGCCTATTCAATAGTCAACAATCACCACGGCCATATTGCCGTGGTCTCCGAACCGGGTTATGGCGCGGTGTTTACGATCTTTCTGCCGGCCTCCGGCAAGCCCTTCCCGCCGCCGGCCGAAAAAAAGGCTGTGCTTGCCGCCGCCCCTGTCGGCAAGCACCGAATTCTGGTCATGGATGACGATGAGTTGATCAGAGAGGTGGCAACCGGCATGTTGCGCCATTTCGGCTATGAAGTGGAGTGCGTGGCGGACGGCGCCGCCGCCCTTGAACTATATGTGCAGAATAAAGAGGCCGGCCGACCCTTTGCCGTGGTAATTATGGACTTGACGATTCCGGACGGCATGGGCGGCAAAGAGGCCATCGGCCGTCTGCTGGCTATAGATCCGGCGGCGAAGGCCATCGTGTCCAGCGGTTATTCAAGCGATCCGATCATGGCGGATCCACGGAGGTACGGCTTTAAGGCAACCGTTACCAAACCGTATCTTATGGAAGATATGAGAAAAATCTTGCAGGAACTGCTTGGCGACGGCCGGAATTAAAGGACAGGCGTGTAAAGAAAAATAAGATTCAACATCCCGATTATAAAACCCAACAGACCGCCGAACAGGTTTATATATTTAAACTGTTCGCTCATGATGGACAAAAGCAGATTCTCCAGGCGGAGAAGATCCAGCGAATCAACCTTGCGGGCCACTATCCGGCGGATATTCAGGGTTTCGACCAGGGGAGGAACCTCGCGGACGAGCAGCTCATTTATCTGTTGGGTGAGATAGTCGCCCGTGCCGTTTTGCACCTCTTGGGGCAGAAAGGACTTTAAGGTGCCGATGGGCTGGGTCAGGAGTTTATCTTCGATCAGTTCGGTGAGCAGACGGTCGATTAATTTTTTTACCGGTACTGAACGGAACACCGCCGTCAGTTCCTTACTCAACCAAGCGGATCCCCGGTTTATGCCGTCCGGGCCGGCCATGCCGTCGATGATCTCGGCCAGAGATCTTTCTTCCTGGGCCTTGATGGCGTCAGCGATAAGAGCGGTTATGGATTTAATGGTGGCCGGATCGTTGATCATTGCCGCCAGACGGCCGGCCAGCCATTCCCTGGCCTGCGTAACGTTCCGCTCCTCAACATTTTCCAGGTGCCGGGCCAGCGGGGCGGCCATGAAAACTTCCGCCTTTTCCCGCAGGATCGCC
>CAYWUR010000017.1:0-12763 GCA_964460745.1 uncultured Desulfobulbia bacterium
GCTGAATAGTTACTAAAATTAAAAGTCCCGGCCTGCTAAACCCTTCGTCGTTTCGGCGGCTTACAACCATTATGAGGGATGGGGGTCACATCGCAAATCCTGCTGACATCAAAACCGGCGACCTGCAACGCTCTTAATGCAGCTTCCCGGCCCGGGCCAGGGCCCTTCACCCGCACTTCCACTTTGCGCATGCCGTGATCCATCGCCCGTTTCGCCGCCTCGGCGACCGCATTCTGCGCTGCAAACGGAGTGCTTTTCCTCGATCCTTTAAAACCTAGACATCCGGCACTGGACCATGAGACCACATTGCCCTGCTTGTCAGAAACCGTCACGATGGTGTTGTTAAAGGTAGAATTAATAAATACAATTCCTTCCGGAATATTCTTTTTTTCTTTACGTTTCTGTCTAACCGTACTTTTTTTGGGATTGGCCATTTATATCTCCAGATTCCTAACACTGCGGTGAAATTACGGAATACGTTTTTTATAATATTACGCCGTTTATCTTTTCCTTATACCCGCGCCACGCCGCGGCCCCTTACGGGTTCTGGCATTGGTGCTGGTTCTCTGCCCACGGCAGGGCAACCCCTTACGGTGTCTGTGGCCGCGATAACAACCACAATCCATCAGCCGTTTAATATCCATGGACATCTCACGGCGTCGATCACCCTCAACCGTATATTCTTCCTCTATAATCTTCCTAAGCGTAGCGACATCACCTTCTTGCAAATCATCGCTGCTAAGTTCATTTGACAGGTTGGCCTTCGCCAGTATCTTTTTCGCTGAAGTCCGCCCTATCCCATGAATACAGGTAAGAGCTATCGCCATATGTTTATTCTTTGGTAAATCAACACCTGCTATTCTAGCCAAGTTCCTCGCCCTCCACTTATATATACTGTTTCAAAATAGATTTAACCCTGCCGTTGTTTATGCTTTTTTATTTTGCAAGAAACCCTCACAACGCCCTTTCTTTTAAACACTCTACATTCGCTGCAAATCTTCTTTACCGATGACCTTACCTTCATAATTAAATACCTGATCTGTTTTTTGATATATTCGTAAAAAATCCATCCATATTTTTTACGACAGCGCCATCTATCCCTGATATCAAGGCCGGACTTCCCCGCCGGACCTTTATTTTTTAATTCCAGCCCGGAATGTTATTCTTCCCCTGCTCAAATCATATGGTGATAATTCAACGGTCACCTGATCTCCGGGAAGTATTTTGATAAAATGCATTCTCATTTTGCCGGAGATATGAGCAAGCACTTTATGTCCGTTTTTAAGCTCCACCCGGAACATGGCATTAGGCAAAGGTTCTATAATTGTCCCCTCAACCAGTATCGCCTCTTCTTTGGGCATATTTCCAATTTACCTCAATTGTTATGATACAGAATAACAAGACCGCAGAGAAACGATAGACTTTTAACGAGTCCATCATAATCGGTTACTCTGTAAACTTTTTATAGTGCCATAAAAGCTATTATACAATTTCACTCAGAATTTCGGGGCCGTCTTCAGTAACCGCCACCGAATGTTCAAAATGAGCTGCCGACGAGGCATCCTTCGTAACGACAGTCCAGCCATCCGACAAGACCTTGACGTCATACGTACCAATATTAACCATGGGCTCAATGGCCAAGACCATTCCAGGTAAAATCCGCGGCGTCTGTCCATTACTAACGAAATTAGGGATCTCCGGCCCTTCATGCAACTGGGTGCCGATGCCATGCCCAACAAACTGACGAACCACGGAATAACCATGAATCTCTGTATAATTTTGAACCGCCCGAGAGATATCTTTTATCCTGTTACCGATACGGACCTGTTCTATCCCTTTATAAAGAGCCGCTCGAGTTACTCTGACAAGATCAGCCTTTCGGGCATCCACTTTGCCGATGGTCAGGGTCACAGCGGCATCGCCGAAATATCCTTTGTATTTTACGCCAAAATCGATACTAACAATGTCGCCCTCTTTCAAGATAACGTTCTTGTCGGGAATTCCGTGAACAACCTGCTCATTTAGAGAAACGCAGAGACTCCCTGGAAAACCGTTATATCCCTTAAAAGCCGGCGCCGCCCCGTGATCTCGGGCATAATCCTCCGCCCAATTGTCCAATTGCCACGTACTATTCCCTGGAACGATCTTTTTCCGAAGCATATTAAGAGCGCCAGCCACAATTCTATTGGCCTCGCGCATTATCAAAATTTCCGCAGGGCTCTTAATTGTAATCAGTTTTGCACCAGGTATTGCTTTCCTGCTCAAAATTAGCGGCGCCCCTTCGTCCTGCCTTTTTTCATGAAGCCCTCATAATTACGCATCACCAGATATGACTCAACCTGGGCGATGGTGTCAATTGCCACGCCGACGACAATCAACAGTGCCGTGCCGCCAAAATAGAAGGGTACATTGAATTTGCTGATCAAGACAGTCGGCAAGACGCAAACAACGCTGACATATATGGCGCCGACCACGGTTAACCGCGTCAACACCTTGTCAATAAAATCAGAAGTTCTTTTCCCCGGGCGAATCCCTGGAATAAAGCCGCCATTTTTTTTCAAGTTCTCCGCAACATCAACGGGATTAAAGGTCACAGCCGTATAAAAAAAACAAAAGAAAACAATGAACCCCACATAAAGGATATAATAAGGAATTGTGCCGGGATTAAGCGAGCCGGAAATACGCTGCACCCAGTCAATATGAATTAGCCCGCCGATCGTGGCGGGAAACATCATTATCGACGAGGCAAAGATAGGCGGAATAACGCCTGATATATTAATTTTCAAGGGCAAATGCGAACTCTGCCCACCATAAACACGCCGCCCGACAACACGTTTGGCGTATTGGATTGGAATGCGACGTTGCGCTGTTTCAAAAAATATTATTATGCCGATCACAACCACCATCATAGCCAATAATATCGGCAGAAAGATTAAAGTCATTTCGCCGGCGCCGACCATTTGAAATGTGTTACCTATGCCTGCCGGCATGCGGGCAACAATACCGGCGAAGATAATAAGCGAAATACCATTGCCTATACCTCGCTCGGTCATCTGCTCACCCAGCCACATAATAAACGAAGTACCAGCAGTGAGGGTGAGCATCGTCATTAAAGTAAATTGCCAGCCGGGAAAAAGGACGATTGCCTCACCACCAGGCCCGCTCATCCCTTCCAACCCGACACTTATAAACAGCCCCTGAATTACACTCAAAAGGACTGTTCCGTATCGAGTATACTGAGTAATTTTTCTCTGCCCGCTTTGCCCCTCTTTTTTTAGAGACTCGAGTTGAGGGATGACAACGGTCAACAATTGAATAATAATTGAGGCGCTGATATAGGGCATGATTCCCAGGGCGAAAATTGAAAAATTTTTCAACGCCCCGCCCGAAAACATGTTAAACATGCCAAACAGTGTGCCGGCATTTTTTTCAAAGAAAGCGGCAAGCGCCTCACCGTTGATGCCGGGTGTGGGTATCTGGACGCCGATACGGTAAACGGCCAGCATTAAAAAGGTAAAAATAAGCCGGCGCCTCAATTCAGGAATGTTGGCAGTACTCTTAAACCCACCGATCATTAATTCAGCCCTCGATTGTGCCGCCGGCCGCCTCAACCTTCTGACGAGCGGCACGGCTTATTTTATCAACAGCAATAGTCAGAGCCTTGCTGATTTCACCATTAGCTAAAATCTTTATATGCGATGCGCGCTTCTTAATAAGACCGGCATCTATCAAAGTCTGGCGATCAACTTTGGCGCCGGCCTCAAATTTATCTAAATCCTGCAAGGCCAGGATGGCATATTCCTTTTTAAAAATATTGTTAAAACCGCGCTTGGGCAATCTGCGCTGCAACGGCATTTGCCCTCCTTCAAAACCAGGTTTGCTGCCATATCCGGACCTTGATTTAGCCCCCTTATGACCACGCCCGGCTGTCCCACCCTGGCCTGACCCGGGGCCTCGTCCAACCCTTTTCTTCTTTTTTCTAGATGCCGGTTTCGGCGACAAATTACTTAAGGAAAGCATACGTCTATTCCTCCTCGAACATGATAAGGTGTTGGACCTTCCTCAACATCCCCCTGATTTCGGGCGAATCTTTACGGATTATGGTCTTCTGGCGCCTGGTAAGCCCTAAGCCAATCAGCGTTGACCGAACCTTTTTTGTGCTGCCTATCATGCTTTTGGCCAAGGTGATCTTCAAATTATTGCCCATTTCCTCTATCCTATCAATCGATATTAAAAATTCTAGTAACTATTTAAAGTAAGCGAGTTTACGAGAATAATGCAATCTCTGCCTCTACGATCTTGCAAAGGAAATCTCAACTCATTTTGACTTAACGCTGAGGTAAAAAATTTTGAAAGGACTTATATCCGCTTATGCGGTTATCTCCTCAACAGATTTATCCCGTAATCTGGCCACCTGCACAGCGCTTCGCAAATTACGCAGGCCGTTTAAAGTTGCCTTTACAAGATTGTGAGGGTTATGAGATCCGATACATTTGGTCAAAACATTCTGAACACCAACAGCCTCAAGCACCGCACGCACACCGCCGCCGGCAATAACTCCGGTGCCTTCGGATGCAGGCTTCAACAATACCAGACCGGAGCCGAATTTCCCCTTAATCTCGTGCGGGATGGTTGTCCCCGCAAGCGATACCGCGCTCATATCTCTACGCGCCTTTTCAACGCCTTTCCGAATAGCTTCCGGAACCTGATTGGCCTTGCCCAAGCCATAACCAACTTTGCCCTTCCCGTCTCCAACTACGACTATTGCACTAAAACTGAATCTGCGGCCACCCTTGACAACCTTTGCGACCCTGTTAATAAAGACAATCTTTTCAATCAGGTCATCAACATTACTGCCACGGCGACCGCCTTTAAAATCTGCCAAAACACACCCCCAAGACTATGTAATAGGAAATATTAATTAGTTTTTTAAAAATAACTATCCAGCCAATGGCTAAAGACTACGCAAACCACCGAATTTAACTGCTCAGATGCGCCTCAGAACAGCAAGTCAATCTCTTCGATAACTCAAAAAATCAGGCCTCCCTCTCTGGCGCCATCGGATAGTGCCTTAACGCGGCCATGATATATATTGCCGCCGCGATCAAATACAACCTTTTCAACACCCTTATCCTTAGCTTTCTGGGCCAGTAGCAAACCAACCCGATGAGCAAAAGCGCACTTGCCTTTCAGATCGTCTTTCTGCATATCTTTATATAACGTCGACATTGCAACTATTGTCCGGCCAGCGGTGTCGTCGATTATCTGAGCGTAAATGTGTTTAGCACTTTTAAAAACCCGCAAGCGAGGCCTGCCGGGCGTACCAACGACTTTCTTTCTTATTCTTTTGATGCGTTTCTGCCGTGCAATATTTCTAGGATTCATCTTTGCCATGCCATTTCCCTGCTAATCAGTATCAAGACACTTGGCGTGTCCGTTATTCGTAACCGTTCAGCTGCACCCCATTTTCGTCCGTTTTGCCCTCCTCACGTACAGGGAGTACGCATCGGAGGTCGAAACGAACGAACCTGGGGCACATCTTAACAGTTACGGTTACGAGTTTATGGGAATTTATTGCCCCTACTTATATAGTTATAAGTTATTCTTTATTTTCCCTATGTAAATAGAGGAACCAAACATCAAAATTTGTTAAGCCGATGCGCCGGATTTACCTACCTTACGGACTATATGTTCATCAGCATATCGTATCCCTTTGCCTTTATATGGCTCAGGCTTTCTGACCGAACGAATCCGGGCGGCAGTCAATCCCAACAGCTCTTTATCAATTGCCTCAAGGGTAATGGAATTATCTTTATCCACGGCGGCCTTGATCCCCGCCGGCAGATCAAACTTAACGGGGTTGGAATATCCGACATTCAGAGTTAGGACGGAACCAGCCACATCTGCTTTATAGCCGACCCCCTCGATGATCATTTTTTTCTGAAAACCTGTAGCCACCCCAACAACCATGTTATCAAGCAGAGATCTGGTCAACCCTTGTAACGCCACCGTTTTTTTACTGTTATCCTTGGGCGAAACCAACAGATTATCACCATTTTGCCCTACCTCAATTTCAGGCCTGATCGTTCTTTCTAGAGTACCTTTAGGCCCGGTGACCTTAACCAGTGAGCCGGATATTTCAACTTTTACCCCCTTGGAAATGGGAATAGGCTTGTTGCCGATCCTGGACATATCTTCCTCCAATCACTACCCGATATGATATACTCGTAAAAAAGTACATCCTGAACTTTTTTATCCAAACGAAAAGCCAGAAGTCATCCTCGACTTTTCTTACAAAAACAAGCAATTATAAATTGCCGTACCTTTTTCAGCCTTACCTTTCTACCAGGCCTCACAAAGCACTTCACCACCCACCTGAAGCCGCCGAGCCTCACTGTCGGTAACTATTCCTTTCGATGTAGAAAGAATAACAATTCCAAGGCCACTCATTACCTTAGGAATATTATCCGCCCTTACATATACCCGGCAGCCAGGCTTACTCACTCGGCGTAAGCCCAAGATGACCCTCTCATTATCCGGCCCATACTTTAGCTCAACCCTTAGAGTGCCTTGGACCGTATCTTTCAATATATGATAGTTACTTATGTAACCCGCCGCCTTCAAAACTTTGGCCACGCCTATTTTCAAGTTTGACAATGGCATATCTACACTGTCAAATCTAACCATTACGGCATTTCTAATCCTGGTCAACATATCAGCCAGAGGATCGCTCATTGACATCTTATACAGTACCCCTCTATTGCGACTTTATATTTATTCAAAACCTTACCCAAAAATCCGCCCTATCAAGTAGCCAACCTACCAGCTTGACTTGGTCACACCGGTAACCTCACCACGAGAGGCCAAAACACGAAAACATATTCGGCATATTCCAAATTTACGCAAATAACCCCGTGGTCGTCCGCAAAGCGGACACCGGTTATAACCGCGAGTTTTAAATTTAGGTGGCCGCGTGCTTTTTGCCATTATAGATTTCTTAGCCAACTCTTCCTCCATGGGCTATTGATTAATGAATTGATGCCGGCCGGTCTTCGCTTCAGCCAACCGTACTTTATCTTTATTGCCGAAAGGGCATCCCCAAACTCTTCAGAAGAAAACGTCCTTCCTCGTCAGTGTTAGCGGTCGTTGTTATCGAAATATTCAGCCCCAAATTTTTTTCGATCTTATCATAATCTATTTCCGGAAAGATGATGTGCTCCTTAATACCCATCGAAAAATTACCTCGACCGTCAAACATTTTCGGGGATAACCCACGGAAATCACGCACCCTGGGCAGTGCAATATGTACAAGTTTACCAAAAAAATCATACATGCGGTTGCTGCGTAGCGTGACTCGGCAACCGATACTCATACCTTGACGCAATTTAAATGTAGCGATTGATTTCTTTGCCTTGGTTACCACAGCCTTCTGCCCTGCAATCAACGTAAGCTCTTTGGTGGCGAAGTCAATAATTTTGGGGTTCTGTACAGCCTCCCCCATTCCCATATTGAGAACAATCTTCGCAAGCTTCGGAAGCTGCATGGTATTTTTATAACCGAATTCCTGCATGAGCAGCGGTGCGCATTCATTCAGGTAATATTGCTTCAATTCAGACATAACTGCCTCCCATAAAAAACCGCCCTGCTCAATCAGGCCTTAGGTTCTATAACCTCGCCACATTTTTTGCACACCCGGACTTTTGAACCATCTTCCAGAATTCTCATGCTGATGCGTCCGGTCTTCGTACATTTTGAGCAAACCAGCAATAAATTTGAAACGTGCAATGGCGCTTCTTTTTCAACAATTTGCCCTTGCTGGTTCGCCGCCGTAGGTTTGGTGTGGCGTTTAATCATGTTAACCCGCTCAACCGTGGCCCTATTGGATTTACAAAAGATTTTGATAATTTTGCCGACCCGGCCTTTGTCTTTGCCGGCCACAACTTCCACACGGTCATTAACCCTTAAATAATTTCGTCCTTGTCGCATAATATCTACTCCTTACAGGAGACTCAAAACATTGCTGTGGTATCAGTTATTACACTTCACATGCCAACAGCATGATGAATAACAGTCTATAAAACTTCCGGCGCCAGAGAAATGATCTTCATAAAACCCTTGAGTCTTAATTCTCTAGCTACGGGCCCAAAGATACGAGTCCCGACAGGGTCACCGCTACTACTCAACAGTACCGCACCATTCTCGTCAAATCTAACAAACGATCCGTCTATCCTTCTTATTTCCTTGACAGTTCGTACAACCACCGCACGCATTACATCGCCCTTTTTTACCTTGGCATGCGGGATGGCTTCCTTTACTGTAACAACGATAATATCGCCAACTCGAGCATATCTACGCCTTGTACCGCCTAACACCCTTATGCAAAGAACTTTTTTGGCCCCTGAGTTGTCAGCAACATTAAGTACTGTTTCGGTCTGTATCATATCTCCACCAACTATCGGCGCGATGGGTCTCTTTTATCACAAAACCCCCCGCTCACCATCGGCTATTCACCAACAATATTTAATAATTTTTAGCAATCAAACAGCCTGCTCAACAATAGACCGCACCCGCCACCGTTTCATTTTACTCAAAGGCCGGCACTCTTCTATCATGACCACGTCACCGATATTACAAACATTTCCAGGATCATCAGCCATGTATCGCATATGCCGGCGTATATATTTGCCATATATTTTGTGCGGAATCTTCCGCTCAACCCGGACGACTACGCTCTTCTCCATGGAATTACCAACCACGGAACCAATTATTGTTTTTTTTGTCTCACTCATATGTCAATTTTATTGCCCCCGATAACAGTAAACTTTATAACTCATCGATCAATTGCGGCAAACTCAGGCAAGGCAAATGTTTTTTAATAAAAAGAGAACACTAACCAGCTCGCTTCTCCCGCATTATGGACTTAAGGCGAGCAATATCCCTGCGCAACACATTAAGCCTGGCGGTATTATCCAACTGCCGCACACCATGTTGAAATTTCAACTTAAATAAATCCTCGCGCAGATCACGTTCCTTGATCAAAAGCTCATCAGTACTCATCTCTCGGAGCTTTTGACAAAATTTCCCGTGCTTCATATAATGGCCCCCTTCGAGATGATCTTCGTTGCGAAAGGCAATTTATTTGCTGCAAGCATCAGAGCCTCAAAAGCCAGCTTTTCATCGACACCCGATAATTCATACAAAATTCTGCCAGGCTTTACAGGAGCAACCCACAATTCAGGACTGCCCTTCCCTTTTCCCATCCGAGTCTCAGCCGGTTTTTTAGTCAATGGTTTATCTGGAAAAACACGAATCCACATTTTCCCACCGCGTTTCACTTTTCTGTTAATGGCAATCCGGGCCGCTTCAATTTGCTGCGCTGTCATTCGGCCGCACTCTGTAGCCTTTAGAGCGTATTCGCCAAAGTTTATGGTGGATCCACGATAAGCGCAACCTCTCATGTTGCCCTTCATCTGCTTTCTGTGTTTGACCTTTTTAGGACTAAGCATACGCTTCCCTCATTATTTAAGCTGTAAAACTTCCCGCAGTCGAAAGGCGGCAAAACAGCATATTGCTACTCGGCAATTTCCTGGTCAGGCAGAATCTCTCCCCGAAATATCCAGACCTTGACACCAATAAGACCATAAGTAGTTTTGGCCTCGGCTATCCCATAATCAACATCAGCCCGCAAGGTATGCAAAGGCACCCGACCTTCCCTATACCATTCACGTCTGGCCATCTCCGCGCCGCCGAGACGACCGGAACAGGCGATCTTAATACCTTTCACGCCGAACCGCAAGGAAGTATTAACCGCCTTTTTCATAGCCCTTCTGAATGCCACCCGTCTTTCCAGTTGCATTGCGACATTCTCGGCTACAAGCTGAGCATCCGCCTCAGGTCTCCGAACTTCCTGGATATCAATCATGCATTGGTGACCGGTCAACTTGTCGAGCTCACCCTTCAGCATCTCAATTTCCGACCCTTTTTTACCGATAACAATACCTGGCCTGGCAGTATGGAGTTTAACCCGAACCTTTTCGCCTGTTCTTTCAATTTTAACCTTGGAAATACCGGCGTGAAAAAGCCTGGCTTTTAAATACTTCCTTATTTTTTGATCTTCCAAAAGAAACTTGGCATAATCATTGTCGGCAAACCACTTAGATTCCCAAGTCCGTGTAATATTAAGACGTATGCTGATCGGATTGACTTTTTGCCCCAAAATTTTCCTCCATCACTATTGCTCGGCATTTTATCATGCCGTATGATCTTGATATATTCTCAATACCTTCAGGATTACTCCTCGTCGAGTACCACGGTGATATGACTCGTCCTTTTAAGTATCCTGGCGGCGCGGCCCATAGCCCGAGGCCTGATTCTTTTCAGAGTAGGGCCACCATCGATAAACACTGTTTTTACATACAGGGTGTCAACATCAATGGCCTCATTCTGACCGGCATTGGCCACCGCCGACTCAAGTGCTTTCCGCAAAATCCGTGCCCCTTTTTTAGGCATGAACCGAAGAGTGGTAATGGCTTTATCCACATTCAATCCCCGCACTATTTCGGCGACCAACCTTGCTTTCTGTGGTGAAATTCGTATATTCCGGACTACAGCCTTTGCTTCCATGGCGTATATAACTCCTTCTTAACAACTCTTACTATTATTTGCCTTTTCTATCCCCGGCATGTCCGTAAAAAGTTCGAGTTGGAGAAAATTCTCCCAATTTATGTCCAACCATATTCTCAGTCACAAAGACTGGAATGAATTTCTTTCCGTTGTGTACCGCAAATGTCATCCCGATCATATCTGGAATAATATCCGAGCGACGCGACCATGTCTTGATAACCTTTCGCGATGCACTCTCTTTGGCTTTCAATACTTTTTTCATTAAATGGTCGTCTATAAACGGACCTTTTTTTACTGACCGCGCCACCTAAATTACCCCCATGTTAAGTTTGATGGCTAAGTAACAATTCCGATCTACTGCGTCGTGGCGCATTTTTGTTCGTTCGACATACCATATGTATGGTCTCGCTCGCAAAAACACACTGCTTCTTGTATATCGAAATTCTTACTTAGCCATCCCCTGATTTGTTACGAGTCCAACAAGTTTACTATGACCTCTTCTTAACAATATCCTTGTCAGACGATTTTCTTCGTCTGGTTTTAAAGCCCTTGGTCGGCACACCCCACGGCGTACAGGGATGCCGGCCGCCGGAACTTTTACCTTCACCTCCGCCCATGGGATGATCAATCGGATTCATGGCGACACCCCTAACCCGTGGTCGTTTGCCTTGCCAGCGAGCCCGACCGGCCTTGCCGATCTTTATGCTCTCATGCTCGGCATTGCCAATCTGTCCGATACAAGCCCGACACTTCTTGTGAAATCTTCTTACCTCACCTGACGGCAGTTTAACCAGAACATAAGCTCCTTCCTTGGCCATCAACTGAGCGGCGGCGCCGGCACTGCGTACCAATTGCGCCCCCTTGCCTATTCGCATCTCGACGTTATGAATAATAGTACCCAGAGGAATATTACCCATGACCAGACAATTACCCGGTTTTATATCGACAGTATCCCCTGCCTCGACAATGTCACCGACCTTAATCCCCACAGGGGAAAGTATATAACGCTTTTCACCATCTTTATAAAAAAGGAGCGCAATATTGGCGGAACGATTCGGGTCATACTCTATTGATGCAACTTTGGCGGTTATATCAACCTTGTTCCGTTTAAAATCGATGATCCGATACTTACGCTTATGGCCTCCGCCTCTGTGACGCGACGTTACTCGACCATAGCTGTTCCGGCCACCGCTTTTATTTAACGGCTGTAATAAACTTTTCTCAGGTTTTTTCTTCGACAGTTCCGGGTTGACAATTGAAATATAGTTACGCAACCCCGGCGATGTCGGTTTATAGGTTTTAATAGCCATTTGAAACCCCGATGTTTTTATACAAGAACTCACATTCTTGGCAATTCACAGGACGACCACTTCATCCCATCATTATCAGTTGCCAAGCCCTACAGTTCCTCAAGAAAATTTATTTTGCCTTCCGATAATGTTATAATCGCCTTCTTCCAGTCAGAAGTATGGCCTATATGGCGCCCCAACTTTTTTTGTCTGCCATGGACCTTAGCGGTTCTTACGTTGGCAACCTTTACCTTAAACAACTTTTCAACCGCTTCCCTGATTATAATTTTATTGGCCCTTGGGTGTACTTTCAGCACAATTTTTCCGTGTTGCTCTTGAAGTTGATTGCTTTTCTCGGTAAGACACGGCCCTTTGACGACATCGAATAAATTACTCATGACAACAACCTCTTTTCCAGTATATCTATACACGGCTTAAGCAACACAAGGCTGTGATGCAGCATGATATCGTAAACATTTAACCCTGCCGCGGGAAGAATTTTAAATCCCGGTATATTCCTGAATGATTTTTCTAAATATTCATCATTTTCAGGGATCACAATCAGACTGTTTTTAATATTTAGCGCTTCGATAACCTTAAGAACTTTTTTGGTTTTAATCTCATCTATACGAAACTCATCAAGAACCAACAGATTATCCTCGGAAAATCTGGCGCTCAACGCCATGCGCAACCCCAACCTGCGCATCTTCTTGGTCAGTTTTATATCATAACTCCTCGGCTTGGGGCCAAAAACAGTCCCCCCCCCACGCCACAACGTAGAGCTCCGCGGGCCGGCCCGTCCCCGACCAGGACCTCTCTGCCCCCACGGCCTTCCCCCCCCCCCCCCCCAC
>CAYWUR010000018.1:0-12721 GCA_964460745.1 uncultured Desulfobulbia bacterium
AAAAAAAGCCTCGCCTTCACAGGGCGTTATTTGTCATGATTTTAATATATCGGACATTGCCGTAAGTTACCGGAACGGTGGCGCTCAGGCCATGTCGATTCTTACCGATAATTTTTTTTTCCAAGGTTCTCTCGACTATATTGTTACGGCCAGACAGGCTGTCGATCTGCCGGTGTTGCGCAAGGATTTTATCATTGACGAAATTCAAATCAGGCAGGCCGGCATATATGGTGCGGATGCCATCCTGCTGATCGCCGCTATTCTTGACCGCCACCAAATCAGTGATTTTCTGGCCACGGCATTTGCGTTGGGTATGGATGTCCTGGTCGAGGCGCATGACGAAAAAGAAGTCGAAAAGGCCCTGGCTGCCGGCAGCCGCCTTGTCGGCATCAACAACCGTGACCTCCGGGATTTTTCCGTGGACCTGAATACGACCTGTAGGCTGAAAAGAGAAATCCCCCGGGATATCCCCGTCGTAAGTGAATCAGGGATCCGGAATCGGGACGACATGAAAAGGTTAAGGGATGAAGGCATCACCGCGGCCCTGGTAGGTGAAACGCTCATGAGGGCCGCTGCCGAACGGACAGCTGCCTTGATGACACTCATGGGGAAAAAAGCATAAGAGAACGCCATTCGGAATGATGCTGAAAATGACAAGGCGGACGCGCATAAAGGTTTGCGGCATAACAACACGGCAAGATGCGGAAGCCGCCGTCGATGCGGGCGCTGACGGCCTGGGATTTATCTTTGCCGACCACAGCCCGAGAAAAGTTACACCTGCCGCGGCAAAAAAAATTATCAGCCGACTGCCGCCTTTCGTGGATGCGGTTGGCGTCTTTGTGGACGAGGCCCTGGATGTCGTCGAGAAAATTGTCGGAGACTGTCGGTTAACAATTGTCCAGCTTCATGGCTCGGAATCAACCGCCTATTGCGGCGCCATGCCCTGCCGGGTCATAAAGGCCTTCCGGGTCGGGCCGGAGCTGGAGAACGCGGCGCTTACCCCTTATGCCGACATGGTTAAAGGTTTTCTGCTGGACACTTATCATAAAAATATGGCGGGCGGCACCGGGAAAACCTTTAACTGGCGGCTGGTACAAAAAACAAATCCGCCCGGACCGATTATTCTGGCCGGCGGTCTGTCACCCGCTAACGTCATCGAGGCAATTAAACAGGTCAGGCCATTTGCAGTAGACGTTAATTCCGGGGTGGAGTATAAACCGGGCCGCAAGGATATCAATAAGCTGAAGGAATTCGTCAAAAAAGTCCGAATGGCGGACAACTTAAACTGAAAAGGCCAACGATCAGGGCGCTCGACGTCGAGCGCCCTGATCGTGGATATCGCGTCCTCCCGTGAACGGGTGAATTCGGCGCCTGAAGTCTCTTATAATTTAATAATTACAAAATGTGTATGACCTTCTCTTTTTATCAGGAGAAGAATACTGTCACCCTTCTTCATCTTCTCAACAATTCGATTATAAGTCCTTAAATCGGTAACCTGTTCACGATTTATCTCTAATATCAGGTCCCCACGCCGCAGACCAACCGCCGCCGCCGGCGACCCCGGCTCGACATTGGATATAAGCAGACCTGCTTTATCCTCAAGGGATAATGATTTCGCCAGATCAGGAGTAAGCTTCTGAAGGGTCAACCCCAGTTCCCGCCCAGATTCGCCGCCCTGCTCACCGAAGGCGCCCCCCTCTTCTTTCAGTTTGCCGATCTTTACAACAATTTCTTTCTCTTTGCCGTTACGAATCAGAACTATTTTCACCTTTTTGCCGACCGGCGTCTGGGCCACCATGGCCGGCAACATACTCATCTGACTGACCTCTTTCCCCTTATATTTAATAATAATATCACCCTGTCTGACACCCGCGTCTTCCGCCGGGCTGCCTGGTGAAACTTCTCCCACCAGGGCGCCGACAGGTCTTTCAAGATGAAAAGACCTGGCCAGATCAGCAGAGACCTGCTGAATTGAAACACCCAACCAACCCCGAACAACCTTGCCATGTTCCTTTAACTGGCCGATAACGTTTTTGGCCATATTAATCGGAATAGCGAAACCGATGCCGATATTGCCGCCGCTCCGGCTATAAATAGCGGTGTTAATACCGACCATTTTGCCGTCGAGATCAAAAAGCGGCCCACCGGAATTACCGGGGTTGATCGAGGCATCGGTCTGGATAAAATTCCCATATGATTCACCGCTGATGGAACGGCCCTTGGCGCTGACAATCCCGGCGGTCACTGTATGTTCCAGGCCAAACGGGTTGCCGATTGCTATTACCCAATCCCCTACCCGCAACTTGTCGGAATCGCCAAAAGTCACATAGGGCAGTCGATGGCGGGGATCAATCTTTATCAGAGCCAGATCGGTCTTGGCGTCACGGCCGATAAGTTTAGCCGCATATTCTTCAGCTGTTGAGATCTTTACATTGATTTCATCGGCGTCTTCCACGACATGGTTATTTGTGAGAATGTAGCCGTCAGCCGAGGTTATAACCCCTGACCCCAGGCTGGTTCTCTTCATCTCGCGCTGTGGAGCGGACCTCGGCATATCAGGAAAACCGAAAAAGCGTTTAAAGGGTTCCGGGATTTCCATATCGCGAGGGAAAAGGAATTGATGAACAGACGGAGCTTTCACGGTCTGGGTGGTATAGACATTGACCACAGTCGGTTCCTGTTGCGCGGCAAGGTCGGCAAAAGAGGTCGGAACAGCGGTCGCCGCCACGGCGAAATTCGGACCGGAAAACGGCGTGACGCCGTATAAACCCAAAAGGACAACAAACAACACAGATAGCATAAACTGCGGCAGGACTTTCCTTGCCGGGACATAACGTTGCATAATTAATCTCCTTTTACAGCTTTGATTAAAACAAAATGTAACTATTCAGTTCAGTGTGATGCCGAAAAATTACTCAAACTACCGAACTGTAACTATTCAGCAGTGCTACAGATATGTTCAAGCAGGCTTGCGAAGTATAGCCCCTCTATCTGAGCAAGCCTGATCGGGCATAGATGGAGTGCTGCTGAATAGTTACAACAAAATCATGTAACAGTTCACCAAGGGGCGCTAATCTCGTGTAACCTCGGAACCGTAAGAGCATGGCGCACCCTGTGATCAAAAAATTACGGCAACCTTTTAACGGTCTACAATAAGCATTAATCAGGCAGATGCAAAAAAATTATCGGGCCACAACTATTCCCGGGATGTCGAGGTCATCCAGAGTCTTCGCCCTCTGCCTTGCGATGCCGAGGGTTTTGCCCGCATATACCCGCACTCTGTAATATACCGAATAACCGTTATCGTAGACTTGAATTACCGCGTTATCACCCCGCCGCCGCATTCTGTTTCTCAACCTCCTGGCATTGGCCGGATTTGTGAAGGAACCGATCTGTACATAAAATTCTCCGGTTTCAAAATCACCATGCGGCAGGAAATGCTTCATTTTTTTACCATGCCGGCTGGATATAAACGCCTCTCCCAAAGCGGTAATCCTCACTCGCGCCGTCCCCTGTCGGACAAGATCAAGTTCCTGGGCCGCCTTTAAGCTCAAGTCAATAATGCGTCCCTTGACAAAGGGACCCCGATCATTAACCCGCACCACGGTTTCCTTGCCGTTTCCAAAATTTTTAACCAGCAGATAAGTATTCATGGGCAAAGTTTTGTGGGCGGCCGTTCTGGCATACATATCATAATTCTCACCACAGGCGGTCTTACGACCGTGAAAATCCCGGCCATACCAGGACGCGATCCCTTCTTCCTCATAACCACCAGCCGACGGCAACGGGTAATAAGTCTTACCGTGGATAACATAAGGTCGTTGCGTGGTGAACACCGTCTCGGGCGCCGGCGACCGTTTACCGGGAGTTGAGATTACGGTGCGTGGCAGCAGGCCGCAGGCGGTAATCAAAAAAAAAGCAGGTAATATTATAAGGATATAATGGACATGAGACTTCATTGGTTGCGACGGTTAATCGAAAAATTCCGGTTAAGACGCTGCCTGAAAAACAAACCGGCCTTACCAACCGTGTGAGGTGTATATGGCCGCATCCCCCCGGCAGCATCCTTATTGCCGATGGAATTAAAGACAACTTTACCTTTTTCATTAACATAGGAGAGATGTAGATCAAGCACGGGCCGGAATATCTTCAGCCTGCCGTCGGCATCACGGTTAAGCAGAATGTCTTCCCAGCGTCGGCGTTCATAGCCTTTATACCAGAGGCCCGGTCTAACGGCGCCGCTGATCTTGTCCGTCATCCGCGGCGGCAGATATTCAGTAGCCGACAAATAATAAAGATTATTTTCAAGGAGTTCTTCCACCTCAAAGCTGCCCTGCACGGTCAGCAACGCCCATGGCTCATAATCGTCAACGTCCTGGCGCATAAGGTGTTTGCCTTTATCATTAAAACTCCATTGGGCATGACAAACCACGCAAGCTACTCCCGCACCGTAAGTTTTATGGGCGGGATTTACCGGCATCGGTATACGATGCCGGCTGCCGGTCTGTTTATCTATAAGGAAATATACCCCATTTACCGCAACCAGATTAGACAAACCCGCCGCCTTCCCGGTGGAAGGCCGAAGATGGCAGGTAGCGCAGGATATTTTACCGGTCGCCTTGCGTCCATGGCCGCCGCCCATAAGTTCGACGCCGGGATGACAATCAATACAGCTTAACCCTTTTATCTGATGGATATCCGGCCGCAGCTGATGATATTCGATGCCGTAAGGCCGTCGGGACAAGATGTTTCGGCCGGCCTCCTTTACGGCAAAAGGGGTCCGATATGCGGTATTGTAATCATGCTCGAAGCGACCGTAATAATCAAACCCGACGACATTGCCGTAATGACAATGCAGACATTGCTCATCCGCCGGCAATCCTACAAAGGCATGAGATTGCAGCCGGCCGTCGCGAAACCGCATATGACATGCAGCGCAACCGGTTCCGTGCCTGACCGCCGGGTAATTATCTCCCGCATAATAGACATGGCAGCGAAGACAACGCCGCCGCAGAAGATCGTCCGCCAACTCAAGCATGGTCGCGGGCTCATTATGAATCGGGATCTCAAGCAGGGAATTAAGTCTGTCGGCAGCGCCAAAGGCCGTACGGACACTGTTGATTTCTTTCCTCAAGGTAAAATGCAGGGAATCGGCAACACTTGCAACCAGCTGTTGATGGCAGGACCCGCAATTTTTTTTCATCTGTAGCGGATGAGCCGGCCGGCCCACCAGGCCGGCATGCGCCGCCGTCTTGGTTCCCGCCTTTTCGTTACCCTGATGGCAGGCGACACAGGCCATTGTATGGTTCTTGTCCAAGACAATCGCATGGCATACTTGACAACCTGACCCAACAGCCGCCGAACAGTTAGAAGAGGAAACGCCGATTAAAGCAATAATCATCCAGAGAATTGACAAAATTTTCATGACAGGCTCAGCCGGTAATGTATTAATTTTCCATTAAAACATTTTTTTACTATCATATCGGTTCTTATACCCTGCGCAAGTAATATATATCCACTGCTCTGAAAAAACAAACCGGACTATTCTTCACCTATCCGCAACCTTTTTCCTTTTGTAACTACTCACGGGGTAGTGGCCTTATTTCCGTTAACCACCGCAATTGTAACTGTTTACGCAGTTACTTCCTTTTTACCTTGCTGTTCCAGCCCGACTGATTTAATATGGAGAGTTTTCACGGCAACACTCGATTATAATCAAATAATCGCCCCCATAATTCAGGTAACATAATATGGATCAGAAAAAAATACGCAATGTCGCCATCATTGCCCATGTCGACCATGGCAAGACAACGCTGGTCGATCAGCTTTTCCGACAGAGCGGGATGTTCCGCGACAACCAGGTGGTAGCCGAACGGCTCATGGATTCCATGGATCTTGAACGCGAACGCGGCATCACCATATCTTCAAAAAACGGCTCTTATCGCTACAACGATTACTGGATAAATATTATCGACACCCCGGGACATGCGGATTTCGGCGGACAAGTAGAAAGAGTCCTGCGCATGGCGGATGGCTGTCTCCTGCTGGTTGACGCCCAGGAGGGTCCCATGCCGCAGACATATTTTGTCCTGAAAAAAGCGCTCGCCAATCGTCTGCCGGTTATAGTGGTAATCAACAAGATCGACAAACCGGCGGCTCGTTGCGACTGGGCGGTTGACCAAGTATTCGACCTGTTCGTCAAGCTGAACGCCCCGGATAAAATCCTCGATTTTCCCATAGTTTATACATCCGCCAAGGCGGGATATGCTCTTTATGACATCGCGGCGTCAGGTTCGGACATGGAGCCGGTATCCGCAATGGTCGTCCGACATATACCGGCCCCGACGGGCGATCCGGCGGCCCCCTTGCAAATGCAGGTCAGCACGGTAGATTATTCGCCGTATCTGGGGCGTCTCGGCATCGGCAAAGTGATAAACGGCACTTTGAATATCAACAAAAACGTGGTCGTCTCCCTGCGGGACGGCACGCTGGCACCGGCAAGAATTACCAAAATTTTCCGTTTCGAATGCGACAGGAAAGTAGCAACCGACGTTGCGGTGGCCGGTGAGATCGTTGCCGTTGCCGGCATGGACAACATTACCGTCGGCGTTACCTATACCGATTCTGAAAAACCGCGACCGTTACCGCTTATCGAAATTGATCCCCCTACCCTCTCCATGAATTTTATACCCAACGACTCGCCATTCGCCGGGCAGGAAGGAAAATTCGTGACTTCGCGCCACCTTGACGAGCGGCTCAGACGAGAAACCCTTGCCGATGTAGCCCTGCGGGTCGAGTCTTTACAGGAAGGCATCGGCTTTAAAGTCTCGGGCCGCGGCGAACTGCATCTTTCCATACTGATTGAAAAAATGCGGCGTGAGGGCTATGAATTTCAGGTAACCAGACCACAGGTCATCATGAAGGAAGAAAACGGCGAAACACTTGAACCATACGAGGAACTCACCGTTGATGTAGACGATCGATACAAGGGCGCGGTCATGGAAAGGCTGGGGGAGTTGAAGGGGCTGCTGACCGATATGTCCCAGAAGGAAGGCATGGCCCGCCTGGTTTATAAAATTCCGACCAGAGGACTGCTTGGGTTTCGCTCCGAATTTATGACCGCGACCAAGGGAATGGGGATCATGAATTATGTTTTTGCCGAATACGGCCCATTTGCCGGAGAAATAATAAACCGCACAAACGGCGTTCTGGTTTCCATGGACAACTGCACGACCGTAGCCTATGCCCTGTTTAATCTGCAAAACCGCGGCCGCCTGTTCCTCGGGCCGGGCGTCCGAATTTACAAAGGACAGATAATCGGCGAGCACGCCCGCAGCAACGATTTGACGGTAAATCCCGCCAAGGGTAAAAAACTAACCAACATGCGGGCCTCGGGTTCGGATGAAAATGTTGTTCTGACACCACCAGTTGTTATGAGTCTTGAGGAATACATCTCTTATATCAATGACGATGAACTGGTGGAAATAACACCGCGATCGCTCAGATTACGCAAACGAAATCTTACGCTACGCACCCGCTGATTACTCCGAGTCCCATGACCTGTTACCTCCATTTTCCACTTGAAATGCCTCTTGATCCTTGGTAAAAGCCTTCTTGTATCTATTTATAATGCCGACGTAGCTCAGGGGTAGAGCAGCTGATTCGTAATCAGCAGGTCGCGGGTTCAAATCCCATCGTCGGCTCCATTTCCACAAAAGGTCACGGCAAAAATACTGTGGCCTTTTGTTTCCCTGTATAAAATTCGTTTTCGCAATGAATAAATACGCCTTGCTCAATTTCCCGGCTCCGGTTAAATATAGTCAAAGTCTATGTCAGGCTTGCAACTGCCCTACGTCCGGGGGACTACAATTTTTCAGAGGACAAATATGTATAAAATCATTGTTGTTGACGATGAGACACCCATAAGAAGTCTTCTGCGCGAAATTCTGGAACGGGCAGGATATCAGGTTCTGGAGGCAGCGGACGGCAACAAGGCCTTGAAAATTTTACAGGATAACCCGGTTGATCTTGTCATAACGGATATAATCATGCCGGAAAAGGAAGGTATTGGCACCATTATTGATTTACGGCAGGCTTTCCCTGATGTAAAAATCATTGCCATGTCCGGAGGCGGCCATATCGCCGCTGAAGATTACCTGACCCTGGCACAAAAGCTGGGCGCCCATCGCACATTAAACAAACCTTTCCATAAAACCGAGATGCTCGCCGCAGTAGAGGAACTGCTGAGCGATAAACCTATGGATAAGCAATCATAGGATACGGGCGGGTTCAGCGAGTAAGGTTATCGACTATAGCAAGGCCAGCATTTCCCGCACGGCCTGATCCAACCCCACTATTATGGCGCGTGCCATAATGGCATGACCTATGCTTAATTCCTCAATTGTGCCGAGAGCGGCAATCCGGGCCGTATTAGTATATCCCAGGCCATGGCCGGCATTTATTCTAAGACCGAGTTCAAAGGCCTCTTCCGCGGCGGCGGCAATCAAATCGAATTCCCGGTCTGTTTCTTCCCGGCTGCCGGCATCGCAATATCTGCCGGTATGAATTTCCACAAAGGTGGCGCCGACATTCTTCGCAGCCTTGATCTGACGTGAATCCGGATCTATAAACAAGCTTACCGGGATGCCGGCCGCCGTCATGCCGGCAATTACCCCTTTAATTTTTTTTTGCTGAGCAGCGACATTCAAGCCGCCTTCCGTGGTTAATTCCCGTCTCTTTTCAGGGACTATTGTAACCATGTCAGGCTTTATATCCAGGGCGATCTCAATAATCTCCTCAACGGCGGCCATTTCAAGATTAAGCTTGGTTTTAACCGTCTGCCTGAGCAGCCGAACATCACGGTCCTGAATATGACGCCGGTCTTCACGAAGATGCGCCACAATGCCGACAGCGCCGGCCAGCTCACAAATACCCGCGGCCAGAACCGGATCAGGCTCCGTAATGCCGCGGGCCTGCCGAAGTGTCGCTACATGGTCCACATTAACAGCAAGTCTGATCATTTCCATTCTCCTTTCTTTGTCTCTAATTTTCAGTAATAATGCAGACTCGTACGCCTCCATGGTCCGCGCCGCCTCATCAGATCGCTCATGGTCATACCCCAGGAGGTGAAGTAAGCCGTGAACGAGAAGGATCTTGAGCCGCTGATGGAAAGAAATGTTCTGCAGTCGCGCCTCTCGGGCCGCCGTGTCCAGTGAGATAACGATATCGCCAAGCAGGTTTACGCCGGCCGCGATGGCCGGCTGCATGTCAGGCCCTTCCTGCTGCGAAAAGGCGAGAACATTGGTCGAGCCGGCCTTTTGCCGATAAACGCGATTCAGTTCGGCAATGCGGCCATCGGCAACCAGCGCGATACTGAGTTCGCCGGCCGGTCGTCCACAGAGCGCCAGCAGCCGTTCAGCCATCTGCCGCAAGGCGTCGAGGCAGACCGGCGGCGCCGTCTCGGACGGTTCATAGGTGATAAAAACAGGCATGGTTCTTGTTTTGTAACTACTCACTGGGGTAGGAGTCTAATTTGCGCCTCTTTCATAGGCCCTGATAATCTCCTGCACCAGATAATGGCGGACCACATCCGCATCGGAGAAATAACAAAATTCAATACCGTCGATATTTTTCAAAAGACGAGGCACCTCAACCAGCCCGGAACGCCTGGAACCCGGCAGGTCGATCTGGGTAATATCCCCTGTCACCACGGCCTTGGAATTAAAGCCCAATCGCGTCAGAAACATCTTCATCTGTTCCCGCGTGGTATTTTGTGCCTCATCCAAAATCACAAAGGCATTATTCAAGGTACGGCCCCGCATGAAGGCGAGCGGCGCGATCTCAATAATGCCCCGCTCAACAAGTTCCGCCACTTTTTCGCGGCCGAGCATATCGTTTAAGGCATCGTAAAGCGGCCGCAGATAAGGATCCACCTTTTGAGCCATATCACCGGGCAGAAAACCGAGTTTTTCCCCGGCTTCCAGGGCCGGCCTGGTAAGAATTATAGATCGAACCTGGTCACTGATAAATGTAGAGATGGCCATGGCCACGGCCAGATAGGTCTTGCCCGTGCCGGCCGGGCCGATGCCGAAAACTATATCATTAGCCCGAATTGCTTCAATATAATTTTTTTGATTGATGCTTTTGGGCGACACCACCCGATGATTAGCCGTTATATAAACCCTGTCGAGGAAGATATCCTTCAGCTTGGCCTTGGGGGAACGTTCCAAAACACGAAGGCCATAGGCCACATCCTGCGGATAAACCGGATACCCCGTCTCGACCAATTCATATAGTTGTTTGAGAGCCAGGACGGCGATATCCACTTCATGTTGCAAACCGCTTATGCTCAGCGAGTTACCCCTGACTTTGACGGTTACGTCGGCCGCTTTCTCCAAGGCGGAGATATTTCTGTTAAGATCGCCATACAACTGCCTCGCCAGATCGTTGTCGGCAAGGCTCAAATCGGTCGCAACCCTTTGCGTGAACGATTTATTTTTCAAATTTTACGGCCGCCTCTTTACCGTCCTTCCGCAACTCTTCCGCGATCGTTTTACAAAAACTTTCAAGAGAACGATCTTTCAACAGCCAGCCGTTGACAAAAATCGTTGGCGTGCCGTGGACCCCGGCCATCAAGGCTTCCCGGATATCCCGGTTAAGTTTCTGCCTTATTTGCGGACCAGCCATATCAACGGCAAATTTTTTTAAATCCAGACCCACGTTTCTGGCAATCTCAAAAAACTTTTCATTGCTTAAATCTTTTGCCGAGCTAAAAAGCTCATCATGATACAGCCAGAACTTTCTCTGCTCCGCCGCTGCCAGCGCAGCACGGGCCGCCGGTTCGGCAAATTTATGAAAAACCAGGGGGAAATTCTTAAAGACGATCTTGACAGTATCGGGATATCGGTCGAGCAACTGCTCGAATAGCGGTGCAAGCTTACCGCAGTGCGGTCATTGAAAATCGCTGAAAACCACGATCTGCACCGGCGCGTCGACCGCCCCCAGAAAAGGGGAACCGCTGGTGCTGAAATTCGCTTTAAATTTCAAGGACAGCCTTTGAACCGTCTTATTTTTCCGGTTGACAAGAAAAAGCGTGTCACCATTCGGCGAGACATCTATACCGTCAACAGAAGAAGCATCAACCGGAACCTTGCCTTCCAGTCTGCCGTCCTTGTTGGAATATATGAGGATATTGCCCTGATCGGTCAATAGAAAGGTTTTCATGCCATCCTGAGAATGGACAATATCAACAGGCTGTTCCGGAATTTTCCAGCTATCCTTGACATCCCATTTAACCTCGGCCGCGGCCGGCAGGGAAAAACTCAACCCGGCGACAAAAGTCAGCAACAGAATTACATATTTTCTTTTCATCTATTTCATCCTTCTTGTTGTAATTTTTTCGTGTAACTACTCACAGGGTAAGTGATTAATCTCCGTAAAACCTTTGCCTGTAAAAGTTTACCGGAAGCCTGCCATGCGCCGTTAAGCCAAGAACCGGAAACGGCCGATACGCTTGACTGTCTATTATAGTTATTAATATAATTTCAGCAAGTGGGCAGAGTCTTTATTCCAGACTTTTCAAGGAATGTTATAAATCCATCCGCATTGTTCATTGAACTTTACAGGAACCCCAGGTATATTGAGATTCCATAATTCGAATCCATGCGCAGTCGGCAGCAGTCAGCGCCGGCTGTCCAAATCAAAGAGTACCTCTATCTGCCACAAAAATAATCTTATGCCGGTCGGAGAAATTAAACCGCCAACCATTCTTGTCGTTGATGACGAATTAAGTATGCGGGAGTTTCTGAAAATCCTCCTGGAAAAGGAGGGCTACCGTGTAAAGATGGCGGCGGATGCCCGCAGTGCCTTCAATCTGCTCCAACACGAACCGGTAGAGTTGGTTATTTCTGATATCAGGATGCCGCGCATGGGGGGCATCGACCTCCTGGACAAAATAAAAGAAACCTACAGCCAGATTCCGGTAATCATGGTCACGGCCTATGCCTCGCCGGAGGATGCCGTTCAGGCGATGAAAGGCGGGGCTTTCGACTATATCACCAAACCGTTCCAGGTCGAGGAGATAAAAAATATCATAAAAGCCGCCATCTCCGCTTCCACGACCGCCGGCCCAAAAACCGCGTCAGACACAAAATCCCTGGATGGCATTATCGGCGCCAGCCCGGAGATGCTGAAAATCTTCGACCTGATCAAAAAAATCGGTCCCGCACCGGCCAACGTCTTAATTTACGGAGAGTCCGGCACCGGCAAGGAACTGGTAGCGCAAGCCATCCACCACCACAGCAAAGCGGCGAATCATCCCTTTGTACCCATTAACTGTAGTGCCATACCAGAATCTCTGCTCGAAAGTGAACTGTTCGGTCATGTCAAAGGGGCCTTTACCGGGGCGATCACGAACAAAACCGGCCTGTTTGAGCAGGCGGACAAAGGCACTGTCTTTCTTGATGAAATCGGGGAATTAACCCCTTTTATTCAAACCAAACTTTTGCGCGTTCTGCAGGAAAGGGAGTTCAAACGTGTCGGCGGTTCCGAAACAATCAGGGTTAATGTCCGTTTCCTCGCCGCCACCAACAAAAATCTTGAAGAAGAAATCATGGCCGGTCGCTTCCGCGAAGACCTTTTCTATCGCCTGGCCGTAGTCCCGATCCGAGTCCCGCCACTGAGAGAAAGGCGGGGTGATGTGCCCCTGCTGGTCAATCACTTT